>JBFLWK010000031.1 GCA_040757695.1 Elusimicrobiota bacterium | reverse complement strand
ATGAAAATTTTTTGCTCGCTAATTTTGCTAAACAATCAATTTCCACTGATTTGTCAAAGAACTTTAAACTTATTTCAGCTACCGCTTGACATAGTGTGTCCACGAATGCACACGAATAAACACTAATAATTTCGTGTTTATTCGTGTATATTCGAGTCCATTCGTGGTTAATTTTTGAAATTCCGATACTGCGAGCAAATGACTCACTTCTATACAGATTATTGTCGGGAACCTTTTCGGCCGCCTTTCTTGCGCGGTGGGAAACCATATTTCTGCATTTCTTCCGAGAATTTGCCGAGTTTTGACTCCAGATAACTTACCACTTTACCAAAAAACAGGCGGTCTGCGTGGTCTTGCTTTTCTAACTCTTCGGTGAGTGCTTGCTGTTGTGCCTTTGCTGCCTCCTGCCTGGCATCAAGCGCCTTCCGCTTCGCAAGCCGTTCTGCACATTCTTTTGCAAGCGCCTTCTCCTTCGCATCCGTCTTCCCGCCTTCTGTCAACCCTGCTGAAAGTCCCTCTAATGCATCTGTAACATCAGAAAACGATTTCCCAACCCGCGGTTTACCCATATCCATACCCTCCTTTAACGGCAATTAAAAAAATGAACTACCCTGTGGCAGAGCCACAGGGTATCTAAAAATCCACAACTGCTACGACACGGCATGGAACCCTGTGGCAAGCCACAGGGAATTGCAAGTTAAAAACTAAAAGTTAAAAATTGATCCTGAATTAAAACTTTTCAGGACAGGTTTAGGACATTTGTCCTAATTGAAAAACCAAAATTTACCGACGAGCAAAATTAAAAGTAAGCATTTGCTTACATTTTGATTCCAAAGAAAAAGCACGCCAAGAGCGTGCTACTACAAAATAAAAATAGCGGATTTACATCTGCCGCTACTAATTTTACATTTTTAATTTTTAATTTTGAATTGTAGTTTCTACCCCACCACCCACCCGAAAATTTTGGGGTTATTCACAGGAGAAGTGTTTTGGGATTGTTTCGCTTCGCTCACAATGACAACATTATCAAACATTTTCTTTAACCTCTGGCAAAAGTATAACAAAAAATTGGCATTCTGTCAAGCACTTTTTTGTTTTACAAATTTTTTTATTTCATAGTAAGTGCTTGTTGACGGCTGAGTTCGTAAAGAATTATTGCTGCAGACATTGCGGCATTCAGAGAAGATATTTTTTGTGTTATTGGAATCTTAATTAAAAAATCGCATTTTTCTTTTGTTAATCGCCGAAGTCCACTCCCTTCACTACCAATAACAACTGCAACTTTCCCTTTGATTTTTTTCTCCAAGATTACTTCACCCTGCATATCCGCACCATAAATCCAAAAGCCGATTTTTTTAAGCGACTCTATCGCTTGAACGATATTAACCACTTTTACAATTGGGATGTATTCAATCGCTCCTGCGGATGCTTTTGCAGTGCCGGTTGAAATCCCTGCTGACATCTTGCTTTGAATGATTATCGCATCTATCCCGAAACAAACCGCTGAACGAATGATGCTACCAAGATTCTGTGGGTCTTCAATTTCATCAAGGATACAGATTGTAGAGTTTTGTTTCTTCTCAACCAGTTTCACAAGACGGTCAAACTGCCAGTATTCTTTCGGCGAAACGAATGCAACAACACCCTGATGGTTGCTTGAATATCCTATCAGTTTTTTGTTGTCCTCAAACTGAATGGAAATATTTTTTTTTCTTGCAAGTTTTATGATTTCTTCAACAATCTTTCCTTCATATTTTTTTGCGATTAGAATTTTTTTGAAATTTCTTCGACCTGCTGAAATCGCTTCAAAAACCGGATGCCTGCCATAAATAATTTCTGTGCTCATATATTACCGACGACAATTGATTACAGGTTTTTGATTTTAGGACCGAATTTTGTATCTTCTATTTCAAACCCTTCTTTTTTAATTTTTTCTCTCAATTTATCCGCGAGTTTCCAGTTTTTTTCTTTCCTTGCCTGTTCTCGTTGTTCTGCAAGTTCCAAAATAGTATTAGGTATTTCTATTTTTTCATTATGTAATAACCCTAAAACCTGACAGAGTTCATTAAGTTTTGAAACATTATATTCTATTATTTTTCTGTTAAGCTCTGCTGGTCTATCTCGCTCTAACAGAAATAGATTGTTTACTATTCCGTGAATGCTTGCTATTGCTTCAGCGGTATTGAAATCATCATCCATAACTTCAACAAAATTTTTTACCAAAGCGTCAACTACCATTTGTCCCGATTCATATAAATTACCGTCGTGAAACTCCTTAATCAAATCATCCGTTTTTCTTTTCACATTTAATATTCTTTCATATGCATTTTTTGCCTGTTCTAATTTATCCTCTGAAAAATCAAGTGGCTGGCGGTAATGCTGGGACAAAAGCATATACCTAACAACCATTGGGTTGTATTTCTCAAAAATTTCACGAAGTGTAAAAAAATTACCGAGTGATTTTGACATTTTTTCTTTATTTATTGTTACAAAACCATTATGAATCCAGTATTTTACGAATTGTTTCCCAAGATATGCTTCTGATTGTGCAATTTCGTTCTCGTGATGTGGAAAAATCAAATCCTGTCCGCCACCGTGGATGTCAAATGTATCAAAACCAAATTCATTCAACGACATTGCAGAGCACTCAATATGCCAGCCGGGACGACCCTTTCCCCAGGGACTGTCCCACGATGGCTCACCTTCTTTTGCTTTTTTCCAGAGCGCAAAATCCAGAGGGTCGTTTTTGTTTTCGCCGGGCAGAACGCGGGCGCCACTTTTCAAATCATGAATATTCCTTTTTGAAAGTTTTCCGTAATTCTTGAATTTTCTGACTGAAAAATAAACATCGCCGTCTGCAACATATCCGTAATCATTATCAATAGTTGTTTTTATAAACTCAATTATTTCCGGAATTTTTTGGGTTACCCGCGGGTAGGAATCCGCATCTAAAACATTCAACTTCTGCATTTGTGTAAAATAGTCATCAATATATTTCTTTGCCAACTCTAAGCTCTCAACTCTCAACTCTTTACTTCTGTTAATAATTTTATCGTCAATATCAGTAAAATTCTGAACATATTTTACATCGTACCCCTTGTATTTCAAATACCGACGGATAACATCAAAAACAACATAACATCTCGCGTGGCCAAGATGCACTTCATCGTAAGGTGTTATTCCGCAGACATACATATTCACCTGTTTGTCTTTTATTGGCACAAACTCTTCTTTTTTTGCTGTAAGTGTATTATAAACTTTTAACATTAACTTTTTTTGACAGGATTAACAGGATTTTATTTTTTGCCACTGAATACACAGAGCAATAGAGCACAAGAGCATAAGAGCACAAGTTTTTACTTCTGCGCTTTTGCACTTTTAACTTGTGCATCGTTGAATGCATCCGCTACTTTTTTGTTTAAGACCATTACCTGAACTATTCCGGACTCTTTCATTGTCTTATCAACCTGTACACCAATTGCTAACTCATCATCTAACAATAACTGTTCTGCGCAGTTAGCTGCTAAATTGGTTGCTAATGATTCGCCGCGGCGTTTGATTTCTTTTGTAAGCGGATATTTTACTAAATTTGTGCCGATAATACCAACCGCAACTATTATCACGCAAATCAGTGAACTGATGAATAAACTGAATTTTATTCTTATCCCGAATTTTATTTTCTGTTTCATTTTTTGAACGCAGATGACCGCAGATAGAATCAGCGGCAATCTGCGTCCTATTTACCTTATCACGCAGAGATTGCATATTTTTTTACGGTTTTGGTCGTTGGTGATAACACAGATATAGACCCCACTTGCGAGCTCTCTACCAGATTGATTAGTCACTCTCCAGGTTGTTTCACCGAGATCTATATCTTCCTTTTCCCATACAATATTCCCTGAAAGTGTCAGAATCTGTATTTTACAATTCTCAGTTAAGTTTGTGAATTTTATTTCTTTATGACCTTTACCTGGCCTGAATGGGTTGGGATATATTAGCACATTATCAAGCGTTTTTGCCGGTACAAGTTGTAGGATAGCAAATTTTGATATATGGTTTGTTTTACCGATAACTTTGTTTTCATCCGGATACGGTGTTGATGGTATAGGAATCCAATGCTTTGTTGCTTCCCGATAGTACCCGATTACGAATCTACTCTCATCCAGTCCATAAGCCTGGGTATCAGTATAGGTTAGCGTTATAGTAATCTCTTTTTGTGGCTGTAATGGTTTAGATATTATAATTTCTACACCAACATTTGTTAGTTTTATATTTTCTTGTGTAGAAACAGGTATCTCTGATAGTGGAAGCATAGATGCAGTAACTGCTACATCTTCTGTGAAACTTCCTTCTGGGAAAACTACTTCCATTTCACCCGTTTCAGTGGATGGTGGAATTATTACTATATTTTCTTTATCCGCTGAAATTATCGTACTTGTAGAAGTAGCAGTCGGTGGGTTGGCTGCTGTGTATGACGAGATTGCTACCGACCAAGAACTGCCGGCTGCATTTACTGCTTCTGCGTAGCGTGTGTATTGTGTGTTCGGTGAGAAGCCTGTTTCCCACCAACTTACTGTGCTACCGGTGCCTGGTGAAGGACCTAAATTAGATGACAGACGACAGAAGATAGAAGTGCCTGATGAAATATACAAGCCATCTTCATTATTAGCATTGTCTGTGAATTGCCATTGGATTGATGAGACCGCCACTGAAGTGGCGTAGAAATTACTCGGTGCGAGTGGCGGTTTCTGGTATGGTTTTGTGCTAACAGTTGTTGAATAGCTGCTTTCGTGATTGGTTTTATCAACAGCAGTAATTTTGTAAAAATATGTTGAACCATTAGTAAGCCCTGTATGGCTGTAAGGGTTAGTTTGTGTTGGGGAAGGGAAAGTTGTGCCTACAATAAACCAATCTATAGTATCCGGTGGATGGCTATCACAATAAATTCTATAGAATGAAATATCTACATCAGGATTTGCAGTCCACCAGAGCTGTATTTCAGTATCACTCGCAAGTGAGGTTAATCCTGAGGGTTGCGATGGTACCCAATCCTGTGCAGCGGCATAAGCGGCAGTGTTGATAGTTAAAACATCAGCGGATGAATTCCATACAGCCCAATTATTTGCATTATCTTTTGTTTTGATTGCGAACCAGTAAGTAACACCAGGTAATAAATCAGATATGAGATATGAGATATGAGACAGGGGATTTATGCCTGTTGTAGTAATAGTTATAGTATAAGTTGGATTGGGTGGACTACCGTAGTTTGAATTCGTTATAATCCCTACTGAACTGTATTTTATCTCCCATCTCCCATCTACTATCTGCCCTACAGTGCCGTCATCACCGGGGGAAGTCCAGTTCAAAAGAATTTCACCTTCAAGCGTACCGGTAAGCGCAGTTAAATCACTTATAGCAGCAGGTGGAACAAAAAGTGCACCACCTAAAAATGGTGAATATAACACCTTCCCATTTTCAAAATCGTCATAATAATCGTATATTTTGGCGTCAATTTCTGTTGTATTTGTAGTTCCCCACCAGTTATAGGTAGAAGTGATATTATTGGTAGTCAAGTTTTGGATACTGTATGTAGAATGAGAATAGTTGTTATTATAAGTAATCGTGGGATTGCTATTCCAGTCATTCTTAATCCCGATACTACTTCCAGTAATGGTGTTGGTACTGATAGAAGGTGAACTGTAGGAGCAGTAAATCCCATAATTAGTATTGTTGGTAATGGTATTATTACTGATAGAAGGTGAACTCCAGTAGCAGTAAATCCCAGAATTAGTATTGTTGGTAATGGTATTATTACTGATAGAAGGTGAACTGTATTCGTAGCAGTAAATCCCATAAGTATTGTTGGGAATGGTATTACTACTGATAGAAGGTGAACTGTAGGAGCAGTAAATCCCATAATTAGTATTAGTAGAAATAATATTATTACTTATTGTTGGTGAGGCGTTCTCGCAATAGATTCCGTCAGTAGCATATTTTAGTTCGCAGTATTTGATGATGCAATTGGCATCTACGCTGGTATCCGTGAATTTGATGCGGCCCCAATCACCTGCTGCAGGTGTTGTCTTGGTAGAAGTAAATATGATATGGTTAGAAGCGGTGCCTTCTGCTTTTAATGTCCCGTCAACCCGTAGATAAGTACCGATATAAAATTTTACAATCACACTGGACGCAATAGTTAAAGTTACGCCGGCTTCTACTAAGGTATTACCGGTGACATTATACGGGCTATTAGCCAATGTCCAGGTAGCGTCAGCAGAAATGATACCGGAAACATCTGTCGCGTGAAGGCAGGAAGCAGGAAGCAAGAAACAGGAAGCAAGAAACAGGAATATGGGAATAGGAAACAATTTTTTCATATTATTATTTCTACCAAACTTCAGTTTGGGTTGTTGTAGTAAACCGAGGCTTCAGCATCGGTTTAAGGATATTGTAGTTTACGCAGGCTAAAGCCTGCGGCTACCTTGTCGGTAACGTCCGCCTGAGGCGAACGGCTACCAAGCAAGAAACTGAATTGTCGGACCACAACTAAAGTTGCGTAGAAGTCTGATATTATTCTTCTTTTTTGAGCACTTCTATGCTTTCAAGTTTTTTCTTAGCACGCGCTAAATATACCTGTGCTTTTTCATTTTGGGGGTCAAGTTTCAGTATTTCTGCCCAGCAGTTGACTGCATCAGTTAATTTCTCAGCCCTGTAATACATTATCCCTTTGTATAATTTCGCTTTCGTAAGATTATTTTTTACTTCTTCACTATAAGTGCCTGTTTTAAGCAATCCTTCCCACTCTTTTATTGCAGTATCATAATTCCCATTATTATATTCTTCAGCAGCTTTCTCAGCACGCTTTTTTATTTTCTCTTCAAATTCTGTTTTTGTGTTGTTGAATAACTGCAACGCAGTTTTATCTGTCGGGTCTATTTTAATTATTCTTTCGTATGTCTCTAATCCTTTTTGTAATTCACCATTATTAAGGTGTTGTGTTGCAGTATCAAAAAGCGTATCCTTTACCTTTTTAGTCAGCTCTACCGCTTCTTTATTTTCAGGCTCTAAGCTTAACACCTTACGCCATTCAAAGACAGCTTTATCAATATTGCCTTGATTATAATACTCACTCCCTTTCCGGAGCAGTTGTTTCAGGTATTCTGCTCGCTTTTCCTTCTCCTGTGCATCTATTTTTAGTTTTGCAGATTTTATAGCTTCAAGTATTTTAGGATAATGTGGACACTTGGAAAGGAGCTCTTCCCATTTTGAGATTGCTTCAACAAACTGGTTGTTATTATAGCATAATGTCGCATCGTCATTCAATGCGATTAACTTTTTATTTATTTCTTCTATTTGCGATTTTGCTTTAGTTTCGTCAGGATTTAGCGTATTAGCTTCTTTAAACTTAACTATTGCGGATTGATAATCTCCTGAATGGAACAGTTTTATACCTTCATTTATACAATCCTCTAATTTTATCTGCTGTCTTGCTTCCTGGAGAGATAATTTTTTCTCTTCCGGTACTTTTTTCCGTGCTACGCCTTTACCAAATGTTAATGTTAAAGAAACCCTGTGACTATTACCAACTTTACCATAGGGTATAAATGCATAATCAATAACCAAATTTTTAGTTTTGAAGCCTATCCCTGCGGATATCCCGGGACCAAAATTATTTTTTGTATTATATCCGGTTCTTATAGCTATAATTTTCATAAAATTATATTCAGCACCGAAATTAAAATACAGGTTGTTATCAATCGGCTTGTTTATATCTAAGGCAGTAATTAGGCGATTAGGCGATTGGGCGATTAGGTTATAAGAACAACCAAGGTTAAAATTTAATGGTAGTCTCTCGGCCTTATCAATAAATTCAGTTGCCTTACCTAAATTTTGGATAGCTGTTCCAATCGCACTGTTTTTTAGCCAGTGGTCTATTTTATAAACTACACCTAAATCTGTAGCAACAGCGAATGAGTTTTGTGTCTCTAGTTTTTCTTGTATAAGTTTAAGATTTAAGCCAGTAAAAATATTTGCTGTTAGTTTTTTAGAATAAGTCAAAATACCTTCTAAATCATAACATGTAAACTCCGGTATTTTTACAGGCTCTCCATACGCATCAATATCATAGCCTGTAAATTTATCCATATGTAGATAAAGTATACTTGCACCGAAGGTGCTATCCCCCTGGCGGATAGGATGAATATAAGATACCGCCTGCAATTGAATTTTAGACAACCAGCTGTTATGCGAGAAACTTGCTGCAGGTGTATCGACGGGCGCCAACCCTGCAGGATTCAGCCAGACGGAATTTATATCACCACTAATAGCACAAAACGCTTCTCCCATAGCAAACGCTCTTGCACTATTATTGATTTTAAGAAATTGGAACCCGCAGGTCCCAGCATTTTTGTCAATAGATGTGCAGTAGAGTGTTGCTGTAAAAAAAAGAACCCGAATAACTACACCGAATAAAGTCAGCAAATATAACCGAATATTCGGTTTAATTCGGTTAAAATTCGGGTTACATTCGTGTTTTGTTTTCATTCAAGTAAATTTTATAATTTTCTGAGTACCAAGTAGACAGACTGAATAGGAGCAGATTGCGGTGCCTTTGCCAATTTCACCAATTCCTTCGTTGGTGGTTGCCTTAATGGAAATATTTTTTGTGCTGATAATTTTTGAAATCGTTTTTTTCATTTTGTAAATATACGGTGAGATTTTCGGCTTTTTTGCGACGAGCATTGTATCAATGTTAATTATTTTGTAGCCGGATTTTTTTAATAAATTCATTGTTTTTTTAAGCAAAATTAAACTTGAAATATTTTTATATTTTTTATCTGTATTTGGAAAATGTCGTCCTATATCGCCAAGCCCGGCGGCACCCAAAAGCGAATCACAGATTGCATGCAAAAGCACATCACCGTCAGAATGAGCAAGTAGTCCTTTTGAAAAAGGAATCTTTACACCTCCTAAATAAAGCGGTCTCCCATTCACAAGTTTATGAATATCGTAACCGAAGCCCACCTTTAGAAAGGCGTTCTTATATTCTTGAGTTCTTATGTTCATAGGTTTTTAAGTCGTTTTTTGTGGTGATTTTGATATTACTATAATTACCTAAGACAACTTTAACTTTTTCACCTAATCTTTCTACAAGTGCGGAATCATCAGTTGAAAAAAATTTTTCTTTGAATGCTTTTTTATATGCTCTCATTATTATAGAATACTTAAATGTTTGTGGTGTCTGGGCAAGAAAAATGTTTTGTCTTTTCAGAGTTGAAATTATAAATCCGTTTTTGGCAATCTTTACCGTATCCTTGGAAGGAACAGCTGCAATGCAAGCACCGTACTTTTTTGCTATTGTAATACTGTTTCTTATTATTTTTTCGGATACAAACGGTCTAACTCCATCGTGAATTAAAACTATATCAGTGTTGGGGCTTAAAGATAAAAGACCATTAAAGACGGAGTGCTGGCGGGTTTTGCCACCGGGAACAATTTTAACTTTTCCGGGAATTCCAAAATTTCGTTTAATATCTTCTTTTGGTAGAACCAAAACTATATTTTTTATTTCGGGGATTTTAACAAATTTTGAGACGGTTAGTTCAACAACCTTTTTTTTACCGAGATATTCAAACTGTTTTTTTGAACCGAATCTTTTACCTTTCCCGGCTGCAACTATTACTGCTGATATTATCATATTGTCGCTAATGTGATACTATTTTTATTCTTCTTTCAGGTTAGCAAAAATCATCTTGCCTGTAGATGTTTGTAAGATATTGGTTACAACAACATCAACTTTTTTACCGATAAGATGTCGGGCATTTTCTACAACAATCATTGTTCCATCCTCCATATATGCAACTGCTTGTTTTTTCTCTTTTCCTTCTTTCATAAGATAGATATTCAGCAATTCGCCAGGCAGCAGAATAGGTTTAATAACACCGGCAAGTTCGTTAATGTTCAACACTGTAACACCATGAACTGATGCTACCTTATTAAGATTAAAATCTGTTGTAATAATTTTTGCTTTTATATCTTCTGCAAGTTTCAGTATTTTTGCATCCGTTTGTTTAATTTCAGGATAATCTTTCTCAAAAATTTTTACAGGCACTACTAAATTCTGCCTGATTTTATTGAGTAAATCCAGCCCACGGCGTCCACGTTGTCTTTTTACTGAATCTACGGAATCTGATAGCGTTTGAAGTTCAGAAATTATAAACTCCGGGATTCCAATTATACCTGATATAAAATTTGTTTCTATAATATCCAGAATCCGGCCGTCAATAATTGCAGATGTATCAAGTACTTTTACATCTTCCTGTCTTTTTTTAGATGTAAGATGGATATCTTTATCTAACAGTGAGAGTTCCTCTTTTTTTCTTATGGCGATTATGAATCCAAGATATGCAAGAACCATTTTTATCAGGATTGAGTATGTTTTGATAAAAGTATTCAATTTTTGGTCTTCCATTAACGAGATTGAATAGTCCAAAAGTTTTGCAGCAATTAGGCCGAGAATAGCGCCTAATCCGCCAGCAACAATTGAATCAAGCGGAATCATCTCAATAAGGATTTCTACAAAAATTACAAGCAATGCAACTGCAACGCCAATTAAAATTCCTTTAGCATCTTTAGAAATTTGAAACCAACCTACTACAGGTCCTGCGATAATAACTACTGCTCTAATAATCCAGATAAGCACAGACACCTCCTGTTAACTACAAGTTAAAGGTTAAAAGTAAAAGGTTAAAATTTTTGGATTTAATTTTAATTTTAATTTTTAATTTATACCTTTAACCTTTGATTGCTGTCATCGCGTCATAAACCGTTTCAAGCGGAACGATTTTTATTTTTAATTTATCACTTATACTTTTTACATTAGTTTTTGGCACAAGACATTTTTCAAATCCAAGTTTTGAAAATTCATTCAGCCGTTGCGAAATATGATTTACCGCTCTTATCTCGCCTGTAAGCCCGAGTTCGCCAATGATTCCTATTTTAGATGGAACAACAAAATTACCAGTTGCAGACACAATTGCACATGCGACTGCCAAATCGCAGGCAGGCTCTTTTGTTTTTATTCCACCAACGATATTTATGAATATATCCTGATTGGCAAGTCGGAGTCCGAGTCGCTTTTCTAAAACCGCAATTATGATTACTGCTCTGTTGTAATCAATACCAGAAAACTGTCTTCTTGGAACTGGCAGTGGTGTTGACGAAACAAGCGCCTGAACTTCTAATAGTATCGGTCGGGCACCTTCAATAATACAGGTTGTAACACTTCCGGATACATTTTTGGGTTTCTCGCTGATAAAAATTTCAGACGGATTTTTTACTTCATTAAGACCGCTCGCACTCATTTCAAAGATACCGATTTCAGATGTAGCACCGAACCTGTTCTTGAAACATCTTAATATCCGGTAGTTATGATGTTGCTCAGAACTGAAATACAGCACCGTATCTACGATATGTTCTAAAAGCCGTGGTCCTGCAAGTGCGCCCTCTTTTGTAACATGCCCGCAGATAAATGTTGTAACCGGGATTGATTTACTGATTGACAAAAGTTCCGCAGTTGTTTCTCTTACCTGTGAAACACTGCCGGCGGCAGATTCAATATCATCTCTGTAAATCGTCTGAATTGAATCAACAAAAAGGAACTTTGGTTTTACATCGTGTAGTTTTGTAACGATTTCAGCCAGTCGTGTTTCTGATACAAGAAAAAGCGAACCGCTATTGATTTTTAATCGTTGTGCACGGATTTTTAATTGCTCAAGCGATTCCTCACCAGAAACATAGAGACAACAATACGGCGAGATGGCGGGATGGCGAGCTGGCGAGGAAAGACAACCTGCAATCTGCAGAAGCAAAGTTGATTTTCCGATACCAGGTTCACCACCGACCAGAATCATCTGCCCATCAACAAGCCCGCCACCTAAAAGATTATCAAATTCGTTAATTTGTGTTTTGTATCTATTTTTTAGCAGTTCAACTTCAGAAATCTCGTTAATTTTTTTTACCGCAGATGAAAAGTTTATAAGATGAGTTCTAAATTTTGATTGCGGTACTTTATGCTCTTCTACAAACGAATTCCACTTCCCGCAATCAGGACATTTCCCGAGCCATTTTGTGGATTCATATCCGCATTCCTGACAGACAAACTCTGTTTTTTGTTTCATTTTTTTAACGCAGATTGCGCAGCTTTTGCACGACAATTACACGGATTTTTTCTGTGCTCTCTGTTATTACTCTGTATCTATGTGGTTTATTTTTTTTTTCTTTCTTCCTTCTCCAACTCTTTCTTTACTTCCTTTGCTTTTTTTTCGTCAACAATCCATTTTGACGGTGCGTCTTCCATCATTTTGCTGAAGACACGCATGCTTTTGATTGTTTCTTTCAAATCGGTTTCCAGTTTCTTATCAGTAACAATTTTGCCAAGCAGTCCTTCGCCTGATTCAATTGATTTTGAGATTTTTTCAAGCGAGGTAAGTGTTGTATCCAGTTTTTTAGAAATAGTTGCCAGTCGGCCATTAGCGGTTGCTTTTTTAAGTTCTTTTGATACAAGAAGCAATTCTGAAGAAAATCTGTTTAAATTGTTGATTGTTGATTTTATATTGACATCGCTTGTAACACCTTTAAGTGAATCCAGCAGCGAACCTACAGCTGCTTGTATCTTATCAAACATCTTGTCAATAGAAACAGGGTCAACACCGATAATTGTATCGTCATCTTTAAGGAGTTTGAATAAAGTAGTGCCTGATGTTAGTTGGACGAATTTTACACCGATAATACCAGTAGAAAATATATATGCCTGTGTATCTTCGTGGATATTTACATCTTTATCTATCCAAACTGTAACCTTTGCTTTTTCATTTTCAAGTGTTATTTCTTTCACATAGCCGATATTTACGCCTGCAACCTGTACCTTTGCCTGTTTCAAGAGACCCTGAATATCGTTAAACAGAATATTAATCTCATAACCTTTCTCAAAAATCCGTACACCTGAAAGAACCATAATACTGATAGCAATCACGAGCATCCCAAAAATAATTGCGATTCCTACTTTAGTTTCTTGTTTCATACAAAATCAGTGATTAAGTGATTAAGTGATTAAGTGATTAAGTTTTTGCATTTAACTAACCACTAATCACTATTCACTGTCTTTCACTGCCTCTTTTTTAGCGTTCTTTTACTTTCATTTTTATCGGTCCCATTGATGAGCCAGTTGTAAACTGTTTCATAAATAGGTTATCCGTTTTTTTTATTTCGTCTGGACTGCCTATTCCGATAATTTTGCCGTCATAAAGCATCGCAATCCGATTTGATACTTTATAGGCGGATGTCATATCGTGTGTCACAACTATTGATGTGATATTCAATGTTTTCTGAAGATGAATAATTAAATCATTTATCACATCCGCCATTATAGGGTCTATACCTGTTGTTGGCTCATCGTAAAAAATATATTTCGGGTCTATCGCGATTGCTCTTGCGAGTGCTACCCGTTTCTTCATCCCGCCTGAAAGTTCAGATGGTTTCATATTCTCAATACCTTCAAGTCCTACTCTTGAAAGGCACAATTTTATTTTTTCTGCAATTTCAGTTCCAGACAGGTTTGTAAGATTCCGTAGACCAAATGCAACATTATCTCCAACAGTTAGAGAGTCAAACAATGCGGCGCCTTGAAACAAGAAGCCGAATTTTTTCTGTACTTCTGAAAGTGGTTTTTCATCAAGTTTGGTTATTTCTGTCTCATCTACAAAAATTTCGCCCGCATCAGGTTTCAGAAGACCAACGATATGTTTGATTAAGACAGATTTTCCGCAACCGCTACCGCCGATAATTGTGATTGTTTCGCCAGCCTGTATTTCAAGATTTACACCATCAAGCACTTTGTTTTCAGCAAATGATTTATACAGGTTTACAATTTTTATCATAAGAATTCCGAATAACACATCACGAATGTTATCCCGAATAATCCCGAATAAATTGATGTTGGTATTCGTGTCTTGTTCGTGATGTTTGCCTTTATTCGTGTGCCTGTATTCGTCTTTATCCGATACCAAACAGAGCCAGAAGCGCTGTCAAGAAATAATCAGAAACAAGAATCATCACCATTGCGATTACAACCGTTTCTGTTGTTGCGCGACCGACACCTTCTGCACCACCTTCACATTGGAACCCTTTATGACATGCAACGGTTACGATAATCAGCGCAAAAACAACAGATTTTATTAGCCCGTGAACAAGGTCATCAACCCGCATATAGTCCAGAATATCATTCTGATAGACGACAGGTGCGATACCAAGTTTATAGATACTCACAAAAAAACCGCCTAATATACCGATAATATCAGAAAAAACTGTAAGTACTGGCAGCATCACTACTATTGAGACAAATCGCGGGACTGCAAGATATTTTATTGGATTGGTACCAAGTGTATAAAGTGCATCTATCTGCTCGGTAACTTTCATTGTGCCGAGTTCTGCAGCAATCGCAGCACCGACTCTGCCAGCAATCACCATCGCAGTCAAGACAGGACCTAATTCTTTGACCATTGAAAATCCAACCACGCTACCAATATATATTGGTTCATTAAAAATGTTTTTTGTTGAATATGCTGTTTGGAGTGCTAAAACCATCCCAGTAAAAACGGAAGTCAGCAGTGTTACCGGTATTGATTTTACACCGATTTGTATCATCTGGTTGATAATATTTTTTTTATCATGTTTTTCAGAAAAATAAACCCGAACTGTTTTAATCAACATGCTGAAAGCATTTTCTACACTATCTGCGGTCTGGATAAATTTTTTACCGATTATGGTAATCATATATAAACTCTCGGAACACGCTTTGAGATAGATGTTACTATTTCATAATTTATTGTATTACATCTTTTTGCGATATCTTCAGCAGAAATTATTTCAACACCCTGTCTGCCGATAATAACAACCTGGTCTCCAACCGCGACATCTCTGATACCTGTCACATCCAGCATCGTCATATCCATACATACATTACCGACAACTGAAACCCTTCTGTGATGCACAAGAACTTCTGCATTATTGGAATTGTCTCTTAAAAAACCATCCGCATAGCCAATCGGGATTGTAGCGATTCTGGAGATTCGTTTTGTAAAAAAGGTTCTGCAATAGGATATAGATGTTTTTGATGGTACTGTTTTTAGAAAAACGATTCTTGTTTTGAGTGATAATGCTGGTTTTGTTGCGAGCAGTTTTTCAGAATTAGGAACTGGTAATAGTCCATAAATCAGAAGTCCCGGACGGACCAAATTGAACGGTGGCGAATATGAACTTTTATACTTTAATATGGATGCGCTGGCTGAAATATGAAAATAGTTTGCCGAAATTTGTTCTGTAACTTTCTTAAAGATAGCAATTTGTTTCTCTGTGAACTCTCTGTTTTCAGCCGCACAGGCGATATGTGAATAAAGACCTTCCAGCCGGATATTTTTCAGAGAGTTAATTTTTGTTGACAGCGTAATCGCAGTAGATGGCAGCACACCGATTCTGCCCATCCCTGTATCAACTTTCAAATGAAATACTACTTTTTTATTAGAACGCAGTGCATAATTATTCAGTGCTTCAAGCCCTGAAATACTTGCGAGTGTTGGTATCAGATTATATTTTATTATCTCGCCAAAATTACAAAACGGATATGTGCTACCTAATATCAGTATTTTTTTTTTGATTCCTGCGAGCCGAAGTTGTATTCCTTCTTCAATTGTTGCAACACCAAAAAATTTTACTGCTGTTTTTTCTAATACTTTCGCTACCTCAACTGCGCCATGTCCGTATCCATCTGCTTTGACAACTGCGAGAATATCAACATTTTTACCAACAAATTTTTTTATCAGTTCAGTATTATGTTTTATATTCGTAAGATTTACTTCAGCCCATGTAGGTCGTAAAATTTTCATAACTCAAATTATTGCAGATGTTTTTATCTGCGGTAATCTGTGTTCTTTATCTGTGGCTATCTGCGTTTTATTTGGTCGCATTTTCAAATCTGGTATAGTCCTTAAAAAATCGCAAGTTAATATTTGCGAGCCGACCGTGTCTGTTTTTTGCAATAATTATTTCTGCATCACTTACCGGGCTGGCTGCTTCAATCCCATCTGGTTTATACAATGAAGGCTGATAAATCATCAAAACCAAATCTGCATCCTGCTCAATCGCACCAGATTCTCTCAAATCGGCAAGTCGTGGTCTGCCTGCCTGGCTGCCTGTTCTTTTTTCCGGCTCTCTGGATAATTGCGAGATAGCGATTACCGGGATATTCAGGTCTTTCGCCATAATTTTCATAGAGCGTGAAATTTCGGCTACATCTTGTTGTCTATATTCGGAACGACCTGTTTTACCTGCCATCAGTTGAAGATAATCAATCACAACAATATCAAGTCCACCAGTAGCTTTTATTTCAGCATCAAGTCGGCGTGCACGCGCTTTCATTTCTAAGACAGTAAGTGCTGAAGAATCGTCAATAAAAATTTGGGATTCTTTGAATCTACCCGCAGCAGTTGTTATCCGCGGCCAGTCATCTTTAGACATATACGCATTTTTGACCCGTTCTGATGAAACCCGTGCCTGCGAGCACAGAAGCCGTGTTAACAGTTCGTTATTTGACATCTCTAACGAAAAAATAAGGATAGATTTTTTATGTAGTAATGCTGCATTTTCAGCGGTATTCAATACAAACGATGTTTTACCTGTTCCAGGCCGACCTGCGATAATAATAAAGTTGGATTTTTTGAACCCGCCAGTAATAGCATCTATATCTTTGAACCCGCTTGGGATACCGGGAACATGTTCTTTGCTTGAATAAATCGTTTCTATATCGTCAAGTGTAGGTTCTATGAGTTCAGAAACACTAATAGGTCCTTTCACACTTCTTTTTGATGAGATATTAAAAATCATCTGTGAGACATTATCAACAATCTCATCAACATTCTCAACCTGGCTGGATGCATCGCCAATTATTTTTCGGCCCGCAGAAATAAGTTCTCTAAGAATCGCTTTCTCTTTCACAATTTTTGCATAATACTCTATATTAGACGCGGTTATTACAGTATCAACCATTGATGTAAGATAGGCAGGACCTCCTAATTGTGTAACTAATGGTTCTGCTTTAAGCGATTCTGTGACGAGCAGTATATCCACATCACCTCTGTTTTTATCGTATATTTTAAGTATCTCGCGAAAAATTATTTTATGTGCCGTTGCATAAAAATCGGTTTCAGTCAGAAGTTCAATTGCGGTTTCTATTGCTTCTTTTTCAATAAGCATAGAACCAAGTACCGCTCGCTCGGCTTCTAAACTGTGTGGCACAACTAAATCTGTTATTATATTATCAGCCATAAGTAACACTAATTAAAAATTCAAAATTAAAAATGAAAAATTGTGGTAACCTCTTTTATTAAACCCTTTTGTATAAATTTTTAATTTTACATTTTACATTTTTAATTGTCTCTTTTCACTACCCAGACCTTTATTTTTGCAATAACTTCAGGATGACTTCTTACTTTTACTGGGACATCAAACACACCGAGTTCTTTTATTGGAGTTTCTAACAGGATGTCTTTTTTATCAATTTCAAACCCTTCTTGTTCTAATACCGCAGAAATATCTGACGCACTGACTGACCCGAACATTTTATCGCCTTCAGTTCTGCTATCTACTTCAACTGGAATTGTTATAGAGAGCGCTGAAAGTTTGTCAGCAAATTTTTTTGTTTGCTCAATTTCTATCTCTAATTTTTTGGCAACCCGTTTTTTTTCTTGTTCAACAATTTTCAAATTTTGTTCGGTTGCTTCAATTACCAGCCCTTTTGGAATCAAAAAATTTCGGGCATATCCAGCTTTTACATTCCTGATATTACCGATTTTACCAAGTCCTTCTATTGTCTGTTTTAATATGACCTCCATCAGAATCTCCCCCCTCTCTCCTCACCCCACATTTCCTTTTTCGCCATTTTTTTTAGCGGCTGTTTTATCGGCTTTTTTTCTGGCTCTAAAATTTAGCCATACATCTGAAATACCCAGAAACGCACCCACAGGCGGATACAGAAAGAAAAAGAAATATGTGATTGCAACCATTACTTTGGAACTATTAAAAAGATATTTACCTGCTGATAAACCGCCAACAAAATAGACAAAAAGAATTATATTAAGCAAATTATCAGCAATCTGAAACAATACACCAATTTTTAGTTGTTTAAAAACTACAAAAATAAAAAGTACAAAAATTAACAAAAAAACCGTTTTTTCAGGCAAACGCCATAAATAAAATGCTGGAAGTTTTTTAACCACTTTGTTTGTTATATTTAATTTTGCTGATATATTAGATAGAGATATATACGAAAGTGTCGTTATTATCAGCGTAAAAATTACAGTAATAGCATAGATATTGCTAACAATACTCGTTACTGCTAACTCAGAAATTTCTTTAGGGAAAACTGTACCAATTTTGGAAAAAATCCAGTTCATCTGGAAACCTGCAAACTGCAACGCTAAAATTATACCAACTGATATAACGGATATTAGCAATGAAGAAAACAAAATTATATGCCAGTTGTCCCGTTTTCTAATAACGCCTGAATATAACAAAACTGAATTCAACACAACAACCAAGCCAAACAGCGATACAAAAAGATATCCAGACGGAACCAGTTTATATACGGCAACCGATGATAAAATTATACCCAGTATACCAGCAAAAATTCCGTTTTTAAGGAATATCAGTGTAATAGAAACTACGGACAACGGCAAAAAAAAGATTCCTACTAGTGGGATAGCGAATCCGGATACAAAAAAAAGAAATGCCAAAACAGAAAATACAAAAAAATATCTCAATCTTTTCATTACAGATTTACATATGGGATTATCGCAATATTTCTTGCTCGCTTAATTGCACGGGTTAAAATTCGTTGGTGTTTTACACATACACCTGTGAAGCGTGATGACAAAATTTTACCACGTTCTGTAATATAATTTTTCAGAAGCCCAATGTTTTTGTAATCAATTTCAATTTTGTCTGCACAGAATCTACAATGTCTTTTTTTGAATAGCCTGCCTTTTAAAAATCTTTTACCAGCTACTTTACCTCGCCTAAAACGACCGCCTTTTTTACTTTTACCAATATAATTTCTTTTTGTATACTTTTTGTGTTCCACAAAATCCTCCTGAAATTAAAACGGTACTTCATCATCTTGTTTGGTTTTTGATGGCTTTACAACAGGTTGATAATCATCTGCTGATTCATCGCTAACCGTCTCAGCACTTTCTACACCAGATGGCTCTCGTTTAGGCATCAGATGCAGCCTTTCACCGACGACCACCAGTTTGCTTCTTTTCTGACCATCCTTGCTTTCCCAGGTGTCCTGTTTAAGCCGACCTTCAACAACAATGCAGTCACCTTTATGAACATATTTCTGACATGTCTCTGCCTGTTTTCTAAAAAATGTTATATCTACAAAACAGGTCTCTTCTTTTAAACTGCCATCGGCACTTTTATATCTTCTGTTAATACCAATACCAAAACCTGCGATTGCAGAACCATCCGCTGCATATCTTACATCCGGATCCCGTGTCACATTACCCATTAGAATAACTTTACTGAAACTTGCCATCTTCCCTCCTTAAATGGCTTAACCTTTAACTACTTTTTCACCATTTACAATTTCTGATTTTTCCTCTTTTTTAGGTTCGGTTTTTTTCTTGAACGGTTTTTCAATTTTAATGGTGATAAATTTGATTACAGCATCGGTTGTTCTATAAAAATTTTCAAGTTCTGCAATAATTTGTCCATCACTGTTGAACTGAAACAGATAATAAACACCTTCTTTGTATTTTTTTACTGGATATGCAAGCCGCCGTTTGCCCCATGTATCCGATAGAATGATTGTCCCATCTATAGAGGTTATAATTTTCTTGATTTTTTCTAAAATTTCATCAACTTTTTCACTGGATAAAGTCGGTTTCAGAATAAAAACCGTCTCATAATTAGGCATGTTGCCTCCTTTCCGGACATTAAGCCCTCAGAAACTTACAGGGCTATGACCCGCCCGATTTTTCGGGCGAGTAAAGTGCAGGTAAATATATTATACTATAAAAAGTTTATTTTTGCAATATCTCGTATCTATTCCTCTAACCCGTCACCTTCTACAAATTTATACTTTGTTTCACCAGGCTGAATAAGCCCGAGTTGTTTTCTGACTTCTCGTTCAAGATATGCAGGATTGTTTTCAAGTGCATAAAGCCGTTTTCTCAAAAATTGGTTTTCTTGCTCAATTTTGGCAAGATTTTTTCTCAATCTTGAAACTTCTAGCCCCTGCCTGACAATATTCCACATACTGCGATTGCCAAACAGAACCAAACATAACAAAATTATACCGAGATAAATATATAACTTCTTTTTATTTTTCAAATTGGGCATCTTTTCCCAGTTCCTCTTCAATTCGTAACAACTGATTATATTTAGAAATCCTGTCAGTCCGAGAAGCTGAGCCGGTTTTTATCTGACCTGAATTTACTGCAACCGCTAAATCTGATATAAATGTATCCTCCGTCTCTCCTGACCGATGCGAAATCACCGTCGTATAGCCCGCTTTATGCGCCATCTGTATCGTCTCTATCGTCTCAGTGAGCGTGCCTATCTGGTTGAGTTTTATCAAAATTGAGTTTGCTATTTTGTTATCTATACCTTGTTGTAAGCGCTCAACATTTGTAACAAATAAATCATCACCAACAATCTGTATCCCCCCCTTTTTCTTACCGAGTTTATCGGTCATCACTCTCCAGCCGTCCCAATCATCTTCGGCAAGCCCATCTTCTATAGAAACAATCGGGTATTTAGCGACGAGTTTTGTATAGAATTCTACCATCTGTTCAGAAGTTTTTACTTTGTCTGTTTTTTCACCTTCCAGAATATATTTACCATCTTTGTAAAACTCTGACGCAGCCGGGTCAAGTGCTATACAAATATCTCTGCCGGAAATATAGCCGGCTTTTTGGATTGCTTCTATAATTACTTCAAGTGCTTCTTCGTTTGATGAAAGGTTCGGTGCAAAACCGCCTTCATCACCAACTGCAGTATTATAATTTTTGTTTTTCAGCACTTT
This sequence comes from Elusimicrobiota bacterium, assembly GCA_040757695.1. Taxonomy (NCBI): domain Bacteria; kingdom Pseudomonadati; phylum Elusimicrobiota; species Elusimicrobiota bacterium. The sequence goes on along the minus strand of JBFLWK010000031.1, from coordinate 2,450 downwards.
TTTCAAGTTATGAAAAACCTCTGCACCGTATCGCAGTGACTCGTGGAAACTTTTAGCGCCTTTTGGAAATACCATAAACTCCTGCAGGTCAACATTGTTGTCAGCATGTTTTCCACCGTTTAAGATATTCATCATAGGAACTGGAAGTCGGAAGTCGGAAGTCGGAAGTCGGAAGCAAGACCGAATGTATTTGTAAAGCGGAAGTTTTTGCTCTGATGCAGCAGCACGGCAGACAGCGAGCGAAACACCTAAAATTGCATTTGCTCCAAGTTTACCTTTGTTTTTTGTGCCGTCAAGTGAAATCATCTTTTTGTCAATCTCAATCTGGTTTTCAGCATCCATTTCAACAATTTCAGGTGCTATAGTTTTATTCACATTCTCAACTGCTTTAAGCGTTCCTTTACCGAGATACCTTTTTTTATCATCATCGCGTAATTCTACCGCCTCATGCTCACCGGTTGAAGCGCCTGATGGCACTGCAGCCCTGCCTAAAATACCGGTTTCTAAAATCACATCAACTTCTATCGTCGGATTCCCGCGTGAATCCAGAATCTCACGTCCTAAAACCTTTTTAACTTTTGCTGCCATTTTTACCTCCAGTTTTTTTTGCTATTTGTTCCCGTATTTCAAGAATCGCTTCCAATTCTTTAATTATAGTTACATCTTTAGGCCGTCCAACAACTTTCTTGGATTTAATCAACCCTTCTACTGTTAAAACATTGCATTGTATCCCGTAGATTTCTAATACTTCTGAATACTTGACTACCTCAGCGTAACTACCGAGCCCTTTTACTTCACCGAATAAATCAATATCACCAATATCGGTAGAAAGCGTAAAATTTAATCCCATTTTTAATGTCTTTGTATCAAATATAAAAGGCAAATCTTTTTCTGTACCACGCAGATATGGATGAAATGGCGTTAATGCTTTCACAACATTTTCTAAATTTTCTTTATCTCTTGAATAACAGATATCAACATCAAAAGTTAAATGTGTTGAACCCTGTGCAACTGCTGCCTGCCCACCAATTATAATAAATTGGACATTATACTTTTTTAGAGCAGTTAGTATCTCGTTAAATTTTACCATGTTTTTTCTCGCCAGCTTTTTTTAGTTCTTCAGCAACTTCAAGCATCTCTTGATTTTTTTGTATTCTCTGGGTTGGCGTTAATGATACTGATTCGTATAACAAACTTACATCAATCCCATAATCAATTGCAGATTGTATAGCACTTTTAGTTTTTAATTTGACTTTAGTCATAATAATTTTACCAGTGCACACTTAACGCAGGTGAAAAGCAAACCATAGTTGAATTATGATGTCCAGTGCATAAGCCCGAAGAATCAATATGATTATCTGCGGTTCCATTATATAAAAAATACAAAAAATTGCAAATAAAAAATGGCTGATATTAAATCCAGCCATTTTGGTAATAGCGAGGTAAACCCCACAACTACTTTATATGTTTTTTAGTGGTTTCTATTTTCTGTTGGGATAGTTTATGTTGTGGGTCAAGTTTCAGAACTTATTCCCATTCTTTTATCGCTTCCTCATATTTTTTCTGCTGATACAACTGCCCCGCTTTATTGAAATGTTCTCGCATCAATTTCTTTTTTTCACTGTCATTTGTAGTCGCAGACCCTTGGTCTGCTCCCTCTGTCTCTATCGTGCCAATCTCGCCTTTATCTGTGGCAATCCCTGCTTTTTCATCTGTGTTTATCTGTGCTTCATATCTGTGTTCATCTGTGTTCCCAAAATAATAATACACAGCCAAATTCGCCACCCATTCTACACCATCTATTTTAAATTCATCTGATTTCAAGCCAATAAATGTAGGTGCAAAATCCAGAGCAAATGAACCCCTTTTTGTTATAAAATACTCGCCACCAAGAAACACAGAACCTTCATATCCCGTGCCTTTTGTGTCCAAAGTATCAAATGAAATATACCCGCCTTCTAATCCTGTAAATCCTGTCAGTTTTCTGCTTGAATAATAATTCCAATATCCCCTACCCGCATAAACATTTATCCCTTCACCAGTTGCCCACCGCAATTCAGAACCGAGCCGCTGTGAAAAATTATACTTCACACCAAGATAAGGCCAGCCGAGCCCGACTCCAACTTCAGAATAAAGACAGATAGAAAGGTAGAAGGTAAAAGGTAGAAGGTAAAAGATAAAAATTAAAATCTGTTTCATAAATTTCCCATTACGATGTAGTTGCAGACCCTTGGTCTGCTTCCTGTCATTGCGAGGCGTAGCCGAAGCAATCTCATCTGATTTGTCATTCCATGCATCGTATGTCATTCCAGAATGGTTTTTTGGGACGCTGATTCTCGCAGAAATGTCTGGATACTTAAAATCCTGATAATCGGAGCCTGCCCCCGAATGATTTTATCGGGGGTTCATCTGCGTCCTGATATGTCATTCCCGAATGTCCCCGACTACTA
>JBFLWK010000030.1 GCA_040757695.1 Elusimicrobiota bacterium | reverse complement strand
CGAATGGCTGGAGAAAATAAAACAATCTCCTTCGCGTCCCGACGGAAATCGGGACAGGCCTTATGTGGTTTTTATTTCCCCAGCCCAAGCGTTCAAAAAATGGAGGTGTATCTTGAAGTTCGGGGTTATTAACACAATTCACAGTATTAACAAAAAGAAAAAAGTAGCAAAAAAGAAAAACTGTGATGATGATGACTTTCTTACTCATTTCAACACCCTAACTTCATAATACAAGGCGATTATGGATTTGGTTATTAAAAATGGTAAGGTTGTGACAGCGGAAAAGACAGTTGTTGCGGATGTTGGTATTGAGAACGGGAAGATTGTAAAAATAGGTAAAATCAACGAGCCACGAGCCACGAGCCACGAGCCACGAGTTGTTGATGCAAAAAATAAACTCGTATTTCCGGGCGGAATAGATATGCATGTCCATTTCAATCTATTTTTCTGCGGGACATATTCTGAAAACTGGGATACCGCAACCGCTGCTGCCGCCTGCGGTGGTGTGACAACAATCATTGATTATGCTATTCAGCAGAAAGGGAAATCATTAAAAGAAGCGGTTGATTTGCGGCTTAAAGATGCCGACGGGAAAACCTGTATTGACTATTCGCTACACGGTGGAATTACCGATTGGAACGAGCAGACAAAACAAGAAATGAATGATTTAACAATAAATGGCGGTATTCCGTCTTTCAAGATGTTTATGATATACAGGTCTCAGGGTTGGATGGCAGATGATGGGATTTTGTTTTCAGCACTTGAAGAAACGACAAAAACCGGTTCAATAATTATGCTTCATGCAGAAAGTGCGGTTATACTTGATTTACTGATTGAACGATACCATACCGACGAGCTGATGAAAAAATACGGTGCCTACTGTCATACATTATCCCGTCCTTGCTATACCGAGTATGAAGCGGTTCAACGCGCTGCGATGTGGGCGAAGGTTACCGGCGGCCGGGTCTACATTGTTCACACATCAACCTCCGAGAGTGCAGAGATTATTGCAAAAGCAAAAAAAGAAGGCGTAAAAATCTGGCATGAGACCTGTCCCCAGTATCTACTTTTGACAGACGATGTTTATAAAAAAGAGAACGGACATTACTATGCCTGTTGTCCGCAGATGAAAAAGAAACATGATGCCCAGGGACTTCTCAGGGCAGTAAAATCAGGAACAACCGATATTATTTCAACGGATACCTGCACATTTAATACCCAGCAAAAAAATATGTGGAATGGTGACTTTACAAAAATTCCTTACGGGCTTCCGGGTGTTGAAACAATGGTTCCGACAATGTTCACATTTCTGGTTGGTAAAAATAAATTATCACTGAATAAATTTGTGGCACTGACAAGCACAAATCCGGCAAAACTGTTCGGGCTTTATCCTCAAAAAGGAACAATAAAAGTCGGAAGCGATGCTGATATTGTAATTTTTGACCCGAATAAAAAGGTTACAATTGATTACAAAAATTTGTCAACAAAATGCGACTGGTCTCCGTTTCAGGGAATGAAACTTACAGGTTATCCAAAGATAACAATCTCGCGTGGAGAAGTTATTGCAGAAGACGGCAAATTTATCGGTAAGGTTGGCCGCGGGAAATTCTTAAGAAGAAATCCCGGTGGCAAAATTTGAACACGAGGAGGTGCGATGGTTGGGTACTGGTTGGTGGTGATACTGCTGGCGATACTGTTGGCGATGGATTTGGTAACTGCGGTAAGGGAATTCAAGATAAAAAAGAACACAGGCGCTTTTATTGGTAGAATTATTCTTCTGATAGCACTGCTGCTTGTGATAATAAATTCGCTTGCTAAAGTTATTGAAATAGGTATCGAAATCCCGTTTATACCTTAAACAAAGGAGGCAGTAAGAAAAGGTGGCTATGTGGCTAAGTGGTTAGTGGTTTGCAAAAACCTAATCACTTAGTCACTTAATCACTTAATCACTGAAGTTAAAATGGCAGAAAAAAAATTGGAAGTTTCAGAGATTCAAGAGAAACGAGAAAAGTATTTGATGCCGGCGTATCTGACTTATTTTAAGGAGCCGGTAAATATCGTTAAAGGCGAAATGCAGTATCTTTATGACGATAAAGGCAAAAAGTATCTGGATGCGTTTTCAGCAGTTGTAACAATTTCCGTCGGGCACTGCCATCCGGATATAGTGCCTGAAGTGCAAAAACAGAATGCTACTTTGCAACATTGTACAACACTGTATTATACAGAATCATTGGTAAAACTGGCAGAGAAACTGGCTGAAATCACACCCGGGAATTTGCAGAAATCGTTTTTTACTAACTCTGGAACAGAAGCGACTGAAATGGCTGCTGTTGTTACAAAGAATTATACAAAACGACACGAATTTATCGCACTCCGACATGCATTCCACGGTAGAACGCTTATGTCAATGACGCTTTCCGGTCAATCACTATGGCGGCATTCTGTGCCATATGTTTTTGGTGTCCAGCATGCGCCCGCTGCATATTGTTATCGTTGTCCGATGGGTTTAACTTATCCTGCGTGTGATATGAGATGTGCATTTGAAGTTGAAGAAATTATTAAGTATTCTACTTCAGGCAGAATTGCAGGACTTATCGCAGAACCACTTGCTGGGTTTGGTGGTGTGATTCATCCGCCGAAAGAATACTTCAAAATTGTCGCGGATATCGTCCATAAATACGGCGGGCTTTTAATTATTGACGAAGTCCAAACAGGTTTCGGCAGAACTGGCGAGAAATGGTTCGGGATTGAGCACTGGGATGTTGTGCCTGATATAATCACTATGGCAAAGGGTATGGGCAACGGTATTCCTATTGGTGGAATAATCACAACCGCAGAAATTGCAGAATGCCATCGCGGGCTTATACATTTCTCAACATATGGCGGGAACCCTGTTTCAACCACTCAGGCACGGCTTGTGATTGAGACAATAGAAAAACGGGATTACAGAAAAAATACGAAGGTTATTGGTGATTATCTGAAAGAAAAATTTTTAGGATTACAAGAAAAACACAAAATTATCGGCGAAGTTCGTGGTATGGGCTTGATGCTCGGGATTGAACTTGTGAAGGATAGAATTACAAAAGAGCCTGCTGCAAAAGAGATGCTAATGCTGATGGATTTATGTAAAGACCGTGGGCTTTTTATCGGGAAAGGTGCGATGGCTGGTAATGTTATAAGAATAAAACCACCGTTCTGTATAGATAAAAACGATGCGGATTTTATCGTCACAGTTTTGGACGAGACATTAGGTATCGTAGAGAAAGAATCAAATATTTAGCAGTATCGGGTGTGCCAAGAAATTAGGTTAAAAACCGTAGTGGCAATTCACCCTGCACCTGTGCACAGATGCAGGGTTCATGAACTACTACAATGGGGGCGTGTATGAAAAAGATTTTATCAGTGTTAATTAGTGTATTGTTTTTATCAGCGGACATCAGCGGTCTTTATGCAGAGGCAAAAATTGATTCTATTTCTGGCGATGTAACTGTTAACACTATCGCTGCACTCGTCGGGCAGCAGTTAAACATAAATGATGTAATAAAAACAGCAGCAGAATCAAATTCCGTGATTATGATAAATGACCACAAGGTTACTGTTTCTGAAAAAACAGAAATAACAATCTCAGAACTTACAGAAGAGACTTCGTTGGTAGAAATCTTGGTAGGTAAACTTCGTGCGGTTGTTAAAGAACTTAAAGCGAAACAGAAATTTGAGATAAAAACACCAACAGCGATCTGTGCGGTAAGAGGAACGGAGTTTATGGTTGAAGTTTTTGCTGATGGAAAGACTGTGATTGAGGTCTATGAAGGGCTTGTTGGTGCAAGAAATATTCAGGGGATTGGTGACGAGGTTGCTATCTATGGGAACCAGAAGACAGAGGTGCTGCTGAATCAAGCACCTTCTCGGCCTGAAAGTATAATAAGAGAAGCACCTGCTGAAAAAGTAAAAATTGATAAATCCGAAATAAAAAAAGAGGTTGGGCTCCTGATGACAAAAGAGCAGGTTCAATCAGCTGCAGCGGAAGAACTCCGACTTGCGGAATATCAAGAAGGTAAAACGCTTATTGATGTTTATGGTAAACGAATTCGTCTTGAGGAATACATTATGCGGCCTGCGAAAGACCAGTTCAAACTTGTGGTATTAAACGATCGTGAGGATAGGTTTGATTATTTTTATTACAAAGGGGAATTCAACAAAGATTTACCAGACGACTTAAGTGTTGCATTAAAAGATATGAACGGTAAACTCGGCGATACTGCCCCGGATTATTATCTCACCGAATATGAAAAAGTATTTTCCAACACTCAGGACTCAGCCAAAGATACTGCTACCGGTGGCCATCTTGTAAAAATTACATACAACATAGACGGTACATTCACGCTTACTGATAGTGTTTCTGCTACAAATACAAAAACGGTGAATGCTGCGGATACAACTAACGGTGCTTACGAGCCTGTTTCAGATACATTTGATACAACGAAAACAACTGCTTTGGATTTAGCTACCTACAACACTGAGAATGATAAATTTGAAACTTTCTCTGCAGGACAGACATTCTGGAAGACAAGATTTAATACCTACGAGCATACGATAAATGATATAAAGAAACAGTTTTATCTACGAACTGATACAACAAAAAATGTTCTCGTCGCAGATCTGGACGGGAATTGGATTTATCCTGCGAAAGATCCAACCGGTAAAACGGTTTACGGTGAATGGGGCGTGGCGAAAACGGACTCCTCATATCCTGATGGTGATATTTTTCATAACAGGATAAGAATCACATATCTTGACGATACTTTTGAACAGTATGATAGTTACATAATTTCAGATGATGGCAAGATAGCAAATTTTTCAGATTTTAATAATATAACTACGGGGACTGATTACAAAAAAGAACTTCTGAAATGGAACTACCAGCAGGTTTTAACCGCGACAGAATTTGGAGAAAGAAAAATTGATCTGGTGGTTGAACCAAAAATATTTATCAAATCCGGACTCATAAGATAACATTACCAAACTTTTCTACGAAACTTTAGTTTCGGTTAAGTCCGTTTAAACTGACGCTAAAGCGTCGTAGAAAAAAGGGCGGGCGGTTTAAACCAGATGAAACCCACACTGAAGTGTGGTAGAAATAAAAGGAGCGTATTCCCAAATGAAAGAAATTAAAAAAATATGGGTTTTGGTTTTTCTACTCACTACTTCCTACTCTCTACTTTCTGCTATTGAGGTCATTCCTGTATGTGATTTTCAGCTTTTAAGTGGTCAGTATTTTTATAACAGTGAGATGAGTAATCTGTCAGGTAATCTGTTTTTTAATATAACCCCGGCTGTAAAATTCAGCGATAAATTGTCTATACTTCCTGGTTTTACCTCTTCCTACAAAGCAACAAAACAGACGGAAGACCTCGCGGGCGGTGGAACACTTTTTCAGGATGTGCTTGATAATACTGTTTCTACAAGGTTTATCTATAAACCGCTGGGATTCATTAAAACAAAAATTTTGTCAAGTTACAAACTTCAATACCGACGTGAAACAAGAGACGAAAAATTTGGTACCGGGCTTTTTGATTATAACAAACTCTCAAACGGGTTTGAGGCGGAATTGTCATTTCTTAAAAATTATTCTATACGGCTTGGTGGTGACTACTACACGCTTATATTCCCGAATTATAACTCATTGGAATCACAGCAGACAGCGGATTTAAGAAGAGAACTTGTTGGCGATAAAGTACTTAACTCAAATAATCTCTCAGGAACTTTCGGTAGTACCACGAAACTGCCACTTGATATAAAACTTGACCTCGGTTACATTTACACGCTGAGAAACTACACTGACCAAACGATTGTTCTTCAATCCGGGCTTTTATCAACCGAAAAAAGAGAAGATATAATGTATCTTGGGACTCTCTCTATCCTGGCACCTGTTATAAAAAAAGATACCTTCAAAATAATAGCATCTTATGACGATATTTTCACCACAAATGATTCAAACCAGAACCATTACGATGCCCGAAAAACAACTTTTGTTGAAGATTATTATGATTACCAAAGCAATTATTTTGCACCAGCAGTCACTTTTTTATTAGGTAAAAAGCCATATGCGATAACGGTTTCATATGGATTGGAAAAAAAAGGTTATAAAAACAGACCTGTTCAAGATAAAAACGGAACTTACGATTTAACGTGCAATATCTGGTCGGAAACACAATTCGGAACTGTTTCTTTTATCTATCCAATTTCTGAGGGGTTTAAGTTAAAAGCACAAACAACATATCTATGGGAGCGCTCAAATATGGCTTATCAAGAACTTTTTACATATATATATGATTCCGCAAATTATCTTTTAGGCTTCAGTTACGAATACTAAAAAAAACGCAGAATAGACGCGGAACAAAAACGCGAAACAGGCGCGAAACAGATTATCATATGCGAGTCGGAGGTGTGTATGTTAAAAAGATGGATAGTAAAAGGCAAATGGACAGATAGAAAGATGGAAAGATGGCTAGATGGAAAGTGGAACCTAACAATCTTTCCATTTATTATCTATCTTTCTATCTCTCTATCTCTCTATCTATCTACCTGCCTTTATGGTGCAAGTGGTGAAGGTAGTTTAACAGTTTCGCCGGATGCGTTCACTGTAGGTAGTTGTTTACCCGGCGGGACAACATTTACATTCACAGTTGGGCCGAGTAGTATTACAGTCGGCGGACAAGTGCTTATTGCTATTCCAGGAGATTGGCCGCTGCAATCTATTGATGAATCAGGCAATGGCTATGTTTCTATAAACACAGTTACAACGGATGCAGAGGCAGTAGAATTTTCAGTAACGACTGATACTTCAACTTCAAATATCCTTGTTGAAGTTACCGCAGGGACTGTAAATCCTGGTCAACAGATTTATATAAACTACAAAAACTTTCAGGTTCCATACTGTGCGCAACAAAATATTAAACTACCTATTTTTTCTTGTTCTGATTCAGAAAGTAAGTTAGGTGAGATTTCAGCATTACCAATTGTTAACATAAATCCTGGACTACCCGAATACATAAGTTTTGAAAATTATGGGCTTACAATAAAAAAAGATACCGCATCACCTACAATAAAACTTACAGTACGGGATATCTACTGGAATATAACCAAAGCAACTGCAACAATCACTGTCTCACTTACAGGTAGGTTCTATAACAGTATATCTGGAAACTATGAAACTGATACTACTGCAAAATTTTCTACTACTGCAGATTTTTTGTCAGAAGTAACATCTATTGTGGTTCCCGTAGATTCTTCAGAAGCAATATTTTACTATAAAACTTCTAAAACCGGCTCTGTAACCACAGAAATTTCTTATTACCTGAATTATGAAAAAATCAATTCTTTATGGCTAAATGTTATAGAAACCGGGATAAGTAATGCAAAAATACATACTGGCGATTTCGCAAATATAACACAGATAACAATCACACCTGATGGTGACAATATCAACGACCGCGCATATATTGATTTCACTCTACCTGAGAATCTCTCCTGGCAGGTAATAATAGCTACCTCTACTGATTTTGCGTTACCTTTATGGACTTACTATGGTTCTGGAGTGCCCTTACCAGGACAGGTTACCTGGGAAGGCTGGTTATCATATTACGACCATCAGTTGAATTACTGGAGATATGAAAAAGCACCGAATGGAACATATAAAATAAGAATCCAGGTTTCAGGTGCTGGTATTGTTGATGACACTTTATCTGTTACTGTGCAAACATTAGAAATCTCAGGTAGGGTTATTGATGAAGGTGGTGTAGGTATTTCAGGTGTTTGGGTGAACGCCTGGGGCCCTTCGTGTTCATATACTCAAACAGATACAAACGGGTATTACAAAGTTTCAGGATTACGTTCTGGTAAATACAATTTAAACTTTTACAAGTACGGCTATCCGAGTAAAAATCTATCAAATATAGATGCAGGTTCTACCGTTGCAGATGTTAAACTTGAAAAACCGGGAATATTAAAAATCAACGCTACCCGTACTCTTTCTGCTACTGCGGTTGATCCTGAGAACTGGGGTGGTATAAATGTTTATGGTCCAGCTGGTTATTACTGGGGAACATTACATTTCGCTGAAGAAGTCAGTATTTCCGATAACGGTATATGGTCAACAGATATTTCAAAGAATTATTTAATTAACAATGGTACAGATACTATCGGTGGTAAATGGACAGTAATTTTTGTTGCACCCGGAACATATGATTTAAGAGCAGACCTCTGGGGTTATGGTTATATAGAAAAGAAGGGAATTTCTATTTCTGCAGGTCAAATAACAGAAATTACAGATATAAGTTTCGTCCGAAAGAAATCTATCACTGGTGTTATTAGATTAAGTGAGCCATCCGCTGAAACTTGGGGAACTTGGGTTTCGGTTGAAGCGATTCCTTCAGGCTATAGTTATGGTACTGCCTGGGGTGGTTGTAATATCCCTCAAGGGGCTACTACCGGGAATTATACCATTTTCGGTGTAGAAGCCGGGAATTATACATTAAAAGCATTCGCACCGGGATATAAAAAAGGGACTACAACAGTTACAATTCTTACTACGGATGATACTGTTACTGCAGCTGAGATTGTTTTAACAACCGGTGGTCAACTTACAGGAACAGTTACTGTTATAGGTGATACTACAGACCCAGCACTTGGCTTCTCTGCCCCTTATACTCTATACCTGAACGCCTGGTCGCCTGAAAGTTATTCTTATGGCTGGACACAGGTTCAGATTGCTCAACACCCTACATCCGCAGATTCAAATTTTACAATCCGTGGGTTAGAAGATGGTACATATTTTGTTTCTTCGTACCTTCAAGGGTTTGAATTAGATAATTCTTTAGGTTTCTGTGGAACAAAAGCAACCGTTTCTAATGGTACAGGGTCAGTCGATTTAATCTTCCGGCGGTATTCTGGTAGAGTTACTGCAAAATTTATCGTTCCTGGAAATGATTACACCAATTTGAGAGTTAATTTTAATGCTCCTGGATGTAGTTTAAATGATATTTCTATACCTGATGGTAGTTTTACAAGTCCACCAGTTGGTTCAGGATATTGCAGCATAGAAGGTATTTATTTACTTTCTGGAATGCAAAAAAGTAAATCAGTAATGGCGGTGAATGGTCAAACAAGAGATGCTGGTAGTATTGATTTAACCGGGGAGACATATTCTGTTTCCGGGGAAGTAAAAATAGATACCAAAAATCCGCCTCCAAAACCGTTTGATGACTTATCTATAATTGTTTCTTCAGCAGCTGCTGTAAGTGCATACAACCCTGCAAGGGTTTATATTGAGGGTTCCGGTGGTAGTATTAAGGGTACAGCAGTTGACGGTGGCAGCAGCAGCGGGAAATCGTTCAATATCGGTCCTTCAGGAACATTCACACTCTCTGGTTTAGAACCCGGTGTACATACCCTTGTATTCCCGTCTTTAGAACTGGATGGGAACTGGGATAATGGTAAAGAGATTTATGAACAACGGCAACGAATAGTTGTAGATAAAGATATTACAGGTATTGAAATAGAACTTTCAGGTGGGTATTCAGTCTCCGGTAGTGTTTATCTGCCTGAAGGTGAGCCAGCAGTAACAAGGGAATTTCGGTTAGAAGTCAGAAAAGGATGGAACTATCTAACCGGCGTAAGAGTAAACTTCTTGAATAGCAACTCTGCAAGTTATGAGGTAAAGAACCTGCCACCCGGTGAATACACATTTTCAATAAATGATTGGGGTTACTGGGATAGTACTGCACAGATCTACCGACCGAAACAGTATGCCTCAGCATCAGTAAATGTAACTGTTGAAGGTAGTAATGTTTCCGGTAAAGATTTACGACTAAAAAAAGGTGGGAATATAAAATTCAAACTTAAAGATAAAGATTCAGGAACTGTTATAACACCACAAAATGCAACCCAGATGTTGCCGTCTAATTTCTCAATAGATGCCTGTGCGAATCCCTGGGTTGAAGGTGGGTGGAGCTCACTTTCATCTATTTCAGCCACCGCAGAAGAGTTTAAAATAGAATGTCTACCGGAAACAAGTTATGATTTGATATTAAAGCAAGACAAGTATGGCTTCGGGATAATGGGTAGTGCTTATGGTGGCAGTCAGGTAAATTATGCACAAGTTACTATCTCATCAATAAAAGTGAAAGAAGCCCAGACAACAGATTTAGGGACAATAGAACTAAGGCAGGGCTTAAGTATCTCAGGAACTGTAAAAGATAAAAATGGTAACCCATTACCTAATATCCCTGTTGTTGCTAATCCGTCATTAACAAATGAATGGCAGAGTGAACTTCAAGCGGTTACAGATACAACTGGTAAATATACAATCACAGGAATAGACCCTGATATACCATATTATGATATTATTGCCTGCCCGAGAATGATAGGAGAATGTGGTTATTTCTTTGGTTTTGGCGGTATTACCTACGGTGAAAAAGTAAGACCGATGGTAAAAATAAAAGAAACAGCCGCGGTTGATTTCATCTTAGAAGAAGCATTCGGTTCTGTAAAAGGTAAGGTCATAACTGAGGATACCGGGAAACCGCCTGTATCTATTGAAGAAGATGAAATGGGTGCTATGGTATTTATGCAACTGGAAAATACAATCCCGAGAACAAACCCTATCGGCGATATTATGGCAGCGGTTGAGTTTGATGGCTCCTTCAAGATAGAAGCCTTACCGAAAGGAACCTATAACTTGCTTGTTGTAGTACCCGGATATTCGTCGGTATCTAAAACCGTAACTGTAGAAGATAAAGAAGTAGACCTCGGGACATTAACATTAAAAGTTGGTGCTAAAATATCAGGTGAGATAAAAAAACCTGACGGGAAGAGGCCGTCTAAGGACGAACTTGATATAATTGTAGCAGCAACTGATGATATGGCAGACATACTCGTTGGTCAACTCAAGAAAACAGGGAATGAAATCACAGGATACGAATTGAGCGGTTTCCAGGCAGGTAAGTCCTACAATATATTATTTATACTTCCTGAAGGGTTTGAACTGGTGCCTGCTGTCTGCGGGTTCACTGTTGCATACAGTTCTTATGTTAACACAAATTATAACCTGGAATACAAGCCAGTAAAACCTGTTGTGTTTTCTCGTGCAACACGGGCTGGTAATAAATTTACTATATATTTTGAACTGACAAGCGCGTTAAGGAATACAATGCCTTCTGATAACGATCTATCGCAAATCATAACGATTGTTTCCGGGAATGGTGAGTTATCTGACAGATACCTTGCACCGAATAGAAAAGCGCTCAGTTGTATCTATACCGCACCGAGTTCTGAAAATAGGTTCGTGCTCAAAATAAAAGGTTATTCAAGGATAATCAATCCGGAAACAGGGACTGAGTTTGAGATAGATGAACCATTTGAGTACTATTGCGGTATCGGTGCTAAAAACAGGATTCGGATCTCTAATTTAAGAGGTGGAAAGATTACGCTTGAAGGTGATGCTTCTAATGTACAATTCCTATCAGGTGCGTTTGAGGTTACAAGTTCAACAATAACGCTTTATGTAGAGTTCACAAAAGCAGAGACCTACGAGGAATTGAAAGTAACACAATCACCAACAAAAGGTGCACCAGGTTTTGTAATCCCGAGAGGAGCACCTGCATATTCAGGTAATACTTACAAAGCCATGGAAACATTAAAAACAGTCGGTATTTCGCCATTTTCGTCATTCTATGAAATAATGCTACCAGCAGGTATCTCAAGAGTATTGAAAAAAGATGCGAAATTATCATTACAATACTCCTCCGTAACAGTTTCAGACCCAACAGAGTTGAATGTCTATTATTACGACGAACAAAACAATGTTTATCTGTTAGAAAAGAAAAACAAGACGGTTGATACCGCCGCTAATACAATCACTGTTTCTGTGAACCATGCTTCTGTATTTGTATTACTTAAATCAAACCTACAAACCATAGTAGGCAATACTTACACCGGTACAGAAGTAATCGTCTATAACTTCCCGAACCCGTTTAATCTCGTTTCAAAAACAAAAAATCTAACACACAGCAGTCAACAGATAACCACAAAAGGTACAGTAATAAAATATGCTATACCGCCAGATTATGGTAATGTTGATGTAAAAATTACGATTTACAACATTGTTGGTGAATTGATAAGAGAAATTGAAGAAGGTATAAAATCAGGCGGATATTACTATTATACCGAGTGGAATGGTGAAAACGATTACCAGAAAGAGGTCGCATCAGGTGTCTATCTCGGCAAACTTGAAGTAGGTGAGCATAAACATAAATTCTTTAAACTGGCAGTAATAAAATAGCGAGTAGTAAAGTAGGAAGTGGATGTAGCCGACGCTTCAGCCCCGACCACCCTGAATCCACGCCCATCTATGATGGGCGGGATGAAGGGTGGTCTACAAGGGGCTTCAGCGTCGGCTACCAAGGTACTGATGCGACAATCGCCAGACAAATCACAACTCGCTACTCGCTAATAAACCGGAGGTGTGTTATGTTAAAAAGTATTTGGCATTTGGTATTTAGCGTTTTGCAGTGGTTTTTACTTATCACCTTATCATCTTATCATCTGATCACCTGCCTCTACGGGTTTGCTTCCCAAAAAGACCGAGGTACCAGTGGCGCTCAGTTCCTTAAGGTAGGTGCGGGTGCACGTGCTGTTGGTATGGGTGAAGCATTCTCAGGGATTGCGGACGATGTTTCAACAATTTACTGGAATCCTTCAGGGTTAGCAAACTTAGAAAAACCAGCGTTTGAGGCGATGTACTCAAAATGGTTCCAGGATATGAACTATCAGTTCATTGCGTTTGCTTATCCAACAAGTATCGGTACATTTGGCTTATCTTTGAGTGGTTTTGATGTTGATGATATTGAAAAAAGGGAAGAAGATACCGCCGAGCCAATAAGTGAATTTGGAGCAACCGATATTGCTTACACAATTTCTTACAGCAAAAAATTGATGGAAGGATTGGCTACCGGCGTTAATATCAAGTTTATCAGCCAGGGAATTGATGACGAAGCTGCTACTGCGTTTGCCTCGGATATAGGAGCACTTTATAAAACACCAATTGCTAAACTTACAGCCGGGTTGGTTCTCCAGAATTTTGGTAGTAAGCTGAAATTTGTTGATGTTCCTGACCCGCTACCAACAAAAATCAAACTCGGGTTTGGGTATCGGCTTCTTGCTGATAAATTGACTGTTGGGTTAGATATCAACGCGCCGAATGATAACCAGATCTACGCTTCCATCGGTGCAGAATACATAAGCAAAATTGTTGCTGACCTATCCGGTTCTATCCGTGCAGGCTACAAAACAGGTCAGGAAACTGGCAACGGATTTGACTGGTTTACAACCGGGGCGGGCTTAGGTTATAAAAATTTTAATTTCAATTTCGCATGGGTTCCTTATGGCGACCTGGGCAGCACTTTCAGATATTCTCTCGTAGTGAGATTTTAAATATAATAAGATTGTTGAAAACCCCCAACAATTTTTGATTCCAGCGATAAAAATATAGATTACAATGAATCGCGTAAAACCTAAAAGGTTGTCTGCTGAAAACCGAATAACAGGTTTTGAAGAAGTTGAAAAAACATTACTACCACATCAAGCGGTTGCCGAAGCTTCAAGGTGTCTTTTTTGCCATGATGCGCCTTGTAACAAAAAATGTCCCGCAGGTATTGATATTGTAAACTTTATCCGAAAAATTAAAACAAATACTGCAGTTGGCAAAGATATTTCTGCGGAAGAACTCATTTCAAATTATGATGCTGTGTTTATTTCTGCAGGATTAATCATTCCTGTGAAACTGAACATTCCGAGCGAAGATTTGGGTGGTGTAATACAAGCCCAAGATTTCCTTGCTTCTGTTAACTAATCACCTTATCACCGTATCACCTGGTTCTGTAGCAGTACTTGGTGGTGGGAATACTGCAATAGATTGTGCGTGTTGTGCGAAACGGCTTGGAAACATTCCAAACATCAGACAACAAAATTTTTGCAGGTGGCGATATTATAAATGATGGCTTAACTGTAGTTCATGCAGTCACTGATGGTAAAAAAGCAGCAATCGGGATAAAAAACTATTTGACATCAACAACAAAATAATGTAGAATAAAATTATAGCCACAGAAGAACACAGAATTACACTGAACTTTCTTGATTCTTCTACGAAACTTAGCGGTTAGAACCGCCACTAAAGTGGCGTAGAATTTCTTGTATCCTATAAGCGAGGCAGAAAGGAGAATTTATGCCCAGAAAATCAGTAGGAAGTAACTCGTTGTATGGCAGAGATTTGATTTGTACAGAGGATTGGTCAATGGATGAACTGACAAAGTGTCTTGAACTGGCAGAGGATATGCAGAAACATCGTTATGCGCCCAAGTACACAAAACTGCTTGCGTATAAAACATTCTTTATGTTCTTTTACAACCCGAGTGTTCGGACCCGGCAATCATTTGAATGTGCTGCTACTGAACTCGGAGGCCATGCACAGTATCTTGAACCGGGCGGAATGCGTCTTAAGACAAAAAAAACAGCAGGGGAAACGGTTGAAGACGCTGCACAGGTTATGTCAAGATACGCCTGCGGTATAGGGATAAGAATACTGGAAGATAAGGTCGCCGCATATGGCGATGGCGATAATATGCTTTGCGAATATGCCAAATGGGCAGATATTCCGATTATTTCAATGGCGCATGACAAATATCATCCCTGTCAGGGTCTTGCCGATGTTATGGGATTGCGGAAACATCTCAGTGAAAACTTGAAAGGAAAAAAACTGCTTCTTTACTGGGGGCACGGTGCACTTGCAAGGAGTTGGTGCTCTGTTCAAGAAGCGGCACTTTTATATTCAAGATTCGGTATGGATGTCACGATTGCCTCACCAGAAGGTTACGATTTAGACCCTGATGTTATTTCTGCGACAAAAAAGAATTGTGCAGATAACAATCGGAAGTTTGAGATTATCCACGACCCGAAAGAAGGATACAGAGGCGCTCATGTCGTCTATTCCCGTAACTGGATGAGCCCGAATGCTTATCACGACGGTGAATTCCATAAGCAGGAAGAAATAGACAAGGCGCTTAAATATACCGATTGGATTTGCGACGCAGCGAAAATGAAACTTACCGATAACGCGCTTTATATTCATCCGATGCCGATAGACAGAGGGCATGAAGTCACCGATGAGGTAGCAAGTGGCAAACGCTCCATAATATATGATGTTGCAGAGAACCGACTTCATGTCCAGAAAGCGATAATGGCGTTGACAATGTCAGAAAAATATAAATAAACGGAGGCAGTAAGAAAAAGTGGCTATGTGGATAAGTGGTTAGTGGTTTACAAAAACCTAATCACTTAGTCACTTACCCCCGACTTAAGTCGGGGGCTAATCACTGAAGTTAAAATGGCAAAGAAAGTTGCGATTGTTGCGGTTGGTGGGAATTCTTTAATTTTGGATGAAAAACATCAGACGGTTGCTGACCAGTATCACGCAGCCTGTGAGACGATGAAACATATTGCTGAGATGATTGTTAAAGGCTGGGATGTTGTTATTACACACGGGAACGGTCCACAGGTGGGCTATATACTTGCACGCTCGGAATATTCCCGAGGGATTTTACATGAAGTTCCACTGGATTCCTGTGGTGCGGATACACAGGGTGCAATTGGTTATAATTTCCAGATGGCACTTGGAAACGAGTTCAAAAAAAGGGGGATAAATAAATCAATTGCAACAGTTGTAACACAGGTACTTGTTGACAAAGATGACCCGTCTTTCAAAAAGCCAACAAAACCAATAGGGCAATTCTATTCTGAGGAGGAAGCACATCGTCGGCAAGAAAAGGATAAATGGGATATTATGGAGGATGCAGGTCGGGGTTGGCGACGCGTTGTTGCATCGCCAGAACCAAAAGAGATTATAGAACTTGCTGCAATAAAAACACTTATTGATGCAGGTGTTGTAGTTGTTGCGGTTGGTGGTGGTGGGATTCCTGTTATTCGCGATGAGAATGAGAACTTGAAAGGTGCCGCAGCAGTTATTGATAAGGATTTAGCGTCTTCGCTTCTGGCGACAAATCTTTCCGCAGACCTGCTGTTGATTTCTACTGCGGTAGAAAAGGTCTATCTCAATTTCGGCAAACCTAACCAGAAGGCGCTTGACAAAATGACACTTTCTGAGGCAACAAAATATATTGAAGAAGGACATTTCAAACCAGGCTCAATGCTGCCTAAAGTCAAAGCAATTGTAAGATTTTTAGAAAATGGTGGGAAACAAGCGTTAATTACTGACCCTGCACATATTCCACAAGCATTAGACGGTAAAACAGGGACTTGGATTGTCCCGTAAATAGTGATGTCTATTTTTGAAGATTTTTTATTAAAATTTAAAAATGTAAGTTATTTTAAGTCTGACAGGATTTACAGGATTAACAGGAAGGAACACTTATGCAATATGAAGAGATAACAAAAGAGATTTTAAAAGCATCATTTAGAGTTCATAAAATATTGGGGTTTGGATTTCTTGAAAAAGTCTATCAAAATGCCATGGTTATTGAACTGAAGAAAAATGGTTTAAAAGTAGAATGTGAAAAACCAATAAAAGTGTATTATGATAGAGAAATTGTTGGTGAATATGAGGCAGATTTAGTAGTAGAAGATAAGGTAATAGTGGAATTGAAGGCAGTTGAAGAGTTAAATAAAAAATTTGAGGTTCAATTGGTAAACTATCTGACTGCTACAGAATTAGAAGTTGGTTTATTACTCAATTTTGGTAAAGAAAGTTTACAATACAAAAGAAAAGTTAGAACCTTAAACAAAAAATCCTGTTAATCCTGTCAAAAAAATTATTATATGGAAACAGAAGCGATAAAATATACTGGTTCAAAAAAACTGCTCATTTCACATATTTTAGAGTTAATAAGTTCCTTAAAAATAAAGACCGTATTGGATGGTTTTTCCGGTACAACTCGTATTTCTCAAGCATTGAAAAAAAGTGGTTATACGGTTTTTGCTAACGATATAGCTGTCTGGTCAAAGGTCTTTGCTGAATGTTATCTACTTAATAGAAAACTAGCAAGTTATTATTTACCGATTATTCAACATCTAAATAATCTAAAAGGTAAGTATGGATGGTTTTCTGAAAATTATGGAGGGAAAACTAACAATGGTTGTTCTATTCAGAAAGATGGAAAAAAGAGAATTTGGCAATTACATAACACGATGAAATTAGATGCTATCCGAGAAGAAATAGATAATATCGCAAAAAACAAAATTGAAAAATTCGTCTTACTTACAAGTTTAATTCTTGCAATGGATAAGGTTGACAGCACTCTTGGCCATCAGGTTTCTTATTTACGACAATGGGCACCGCGTTCTTATTCAGTTATGAAAATGGAAATACCAAAACTGATTATAGACGATAAAGAGCATCAAGTTTTTCAAGAAGATATTTTTGAGTTGATAAAAAATATAAAAGTTGATTTAGCATATTATGACCCGCCTTACGGTTCTGCTAATGAAAAAATGCCGCCTTCCCGTGTTCGGTATGCCTCTTATTATCATATTTGGAAAACAATTTGCTTAAATGATAAACCAAAACTCGTTGGCTCTGCAAATAGAAGAGAAGATGTCGGCGATACGATTAGTTCATCGGTATTTGAAGAATTCAGAAAAACAGAAAATGGAAAATACATTGTTGTTGAAGCGATAAAAAAGTTAATAGAAAATACACATTCCCAATATGTGATTCTCTCATACAGTAATGAAGGAAGAAGTACTTACGAGGAAATAATTGATATTCTTGATGAATTAAAATTAAAGTATGATGTATTGGAAATTGACTACAAAAAGAATGTGATGTCGGGCATGGTATGGACGAAAGAATGGATTAATGGTTCTGATGAAAATAATAGGAACATAGAATATCTCTTTTTTATCAATAAAACAGAGGAATATCTACCGATTAGAACAACTAAAAAACAAAAAGAATTTGACTTTCGGACTGCTGTTGCCGTGTAATAAAAATTATGAAAAATATTGTTGGATTGAAATGTATTAAATGCGGAAAAGAATATTCAGAAAAAAATGTAAAATATGTATGTTTATCCTGTGGTGGTAATTTAGATGTTATCTATAATTATTCCGAGATAAAGAAAAGATTCGCTCGTGTTACTTTAACCGCCGACGAAAATTTTTCTATCTGGCGATATTTTCAATTATTGCCTTTTCATCTACCGTTTACCGTTTACCGTTTACCGACTTTGCATATCGGCTGGACCCCACTTTATCATGCAGAAAATCTTTCCCAAAAATATGGGTTTCCAAATCTGTATCTAAAAGATGATGGAAAGAATCCATCTGCATCATTTAAAGACAGAGCAAGTGCTATAGTTGTAGTAAAAGGGCAGGAACTCCAACCGCTAACTGCTAACCGCCATCCGCCAATTTTTATAACCGCTTCTACTGGTAATGCTGGTTGTGCACTTGCCTGTGTATGTGCGAACCTGCAACTTCCCTGCGTAATTTTTGTTCCTAAGACAACACCCAAAGCAAAGATTGCACAACTTCTTTTATTTGGTGCAAAAGTAATCGCAGTTAACGGAACCTACGATGATGCTTTTGATTTATCACTTAAAGCAAGTGAGCAATTCGGATGGTATTGTCGTTCAACTGGCTACAACCCTTATACAAGAGAAGGTAAAAAAACCGCTGCACTTGAAATATGTGAGCAATTACATTGGAAAGTTCCTGACAAAGTCTTTGTGCCTGTCGGTGATGGAAATATAATTTCTGGTATATGGAAGGGGTTCAAAGATTTCCATAGTCTCGGGTTTATAGACAAATTTCCACAACTTATTGCTGTTCAATCAGAAAAATCCAATGCTATAGCAAAGGCGGTAGCCGACACTTCAGCCCAAGTGAAACGAGTGGCTTCAGTGTCGGAAATAAAAATTGAACCTGTAAAAGCAACAACAATTGCGGACTCAATCTCTGTTGATATGCCGAGAGATGGCATCGCCGCGGTAAAAGCGGTTTTAGAATCCAAGGGTTTTGCAATAGAAGTTTCTGATGATGAAATCTTAAAATCAATAAAAGAAATCGCAGAAAACGAAGGAATATTTTCAGAACCTGCTGCCGCTACAAGTTTTGCCGGTTTCAAAAAAGCAGTTAAGGAAAATAAGATAAAAGATAATGAAACCGTTGTTTGCCTTCTTACCGGCAACGGCTTAAAAGATATTGAATCCGCAATGAAAATCGCCGGCGAACCGATTCTTATTGAGCCAGAAATAGCAGAAGTAAAAAAAATACTTGACAAAAATGCAATTTTTTATTATTTTTAATATAATAGTCTAGTTGCATCTGCTATTATATATGATATTATGAAAACAAAACATCTAATCTCTATTTTGGATTTGGAAAAACAGGATATTCTTGAGATATTTGAAACAACTAAAGCGTTAAAAGAACGACCTAAACATAAAAGATATATGCCACTTGAAGGTAAAACTTTGGCGATGGTTTTTGCTAAACCGTCAACAAGAACGCGGGTTTCGTTTGAAGTCGGAATGTATCAGTTAGGCGGAACTGCGTTGTTTTTGAGCGGGCAGGATTTACAATTAAGAAGAGGTGAAACAATTGCTGATACTGCAAGAACACTTTCAAGATATGTTGATGGAATAATGATAAGGACATTTGCCCACAATGATGTTTCTGAACTTGCGAACTACGCATCTATTCCGGTTATAAACGGTCTGACTGATTTAGAACATCCCTGTCAGGCACTTGGTGATGTATTCACGATTATAGAGAACAAGGGGCGTGGGACGAGGGACGAGGGACGAGTTGAAAGCTTAAAAAATCTAAAATTTGTTTATATCGGTGATGGAAACAATGTTGCTAATTCCTTGATGCTTCTGTGTGCAGAACTTTCTATGAATTTCACAGTAATCACACCTGCTGGCTATGAGCCGGATAAAAATGTTTTTCAAAAGGCGATAGAAATTTCTAAAAGAACAAATGCAGTAATAAAACTATCAAACAATACTGAAAATGTAACAAACGCTGATATCATTTATACTGATGTCTGGGCGTCAATGGGTAAAGACGAAGAACGAGAAAAAAGGAAACAGATTTTTAAACCGTATCAAGTTAATACCCAACTTCTTACCAGAGCAAAACCTGACTGTATAGTTATGCACTGTCTTCCTGCCCACAGAGGCGAAGAGATAACCGATGAAGTTATTGATGGCAAAAATTCGGTAGTTTTTGACCAAGCAGAAAACCGGCTACATGTTCAGAAAGCGATTTTGTTACTTTTACTTGGTGAGAAAGCGGATTTTCGTCAGTTAAAACTTTTATAAAGGGAACAAATCCTGTTGCTGTATCAGATATACAAAAAGTTGCTAAAACATTTCGGACCGCAAGGCTGGTGGCCTATCGGTGGTATTTACAACCCGGCTAAAAAACATTTTTCTGACAATGAAAAGTTTGAAATAATGGTTGGAGCAATTCTTACCCAGAATACTGCGTGGAATAATGTAGAAAAAGCACTCTCCAATTTAAGAAACACAAATTTACTTGATACAGAAAAAATCTCAAAAATAAGTTTAAGAAAACTCCAAACACTAATAAAACCATCAGGTTTTTATAAACAAAAAGCATTTCGGCTTAGAAATTTCGCAAAATATATTTCCCGAACAAATGTTCGGTTTCGTGAGATTACAAGAGAAGCGCTTCTTTCTCTAAATGGTATAGGTCCTGAAACAGCGGATTCAATTTTGCTTTATGCGTTAGAGAAGCCGTATTTTGTGGTTGATGCATATACAAAAAGATTGGTAAAACGGTTAGGGATTTTAGATGGCAACGATTACGATATTGTTCAAAAATTTTTCCAGAAAAATTTACCGCAAAATATAGAAATCTACAAAGAATATCATGCGCTGATAGTCACGATTGCTAAACAATTTTGTAAAAAAATACCAGAATGTAAAAAATGCCCTGTGTTGAGTGATTGCGAATATGGAATGTCAGAAATGCAGACGAACAATTAAAAGCAGATATATTATAAAAGTCGCGTCTTACAATGCATATAACGGGCTTGATATAGACATTTTAGATTTAAGCAAAGATATTGAAAAGGAAATCAAGCAACTTATAAAACAGGCATCAAAAAAGTCGGCAAAAAAACTTTTAGATGATGTTTATACATTAGACGAATTTTCGTTATGTAAGGAGTGTAGAGATGAGTTTATCAAACAGATACGCAGTCGTTTTTGTAACCACAGCAAATAAAAAAGAAGCAGAAAAAATTGCAGATGTAGTTGTAAAAAAACGGCTTGTTGCCTGTGTGAATATCGTTGAACAGATAGAATCTATTTACTGGTGGCAGAACAAAATTGAAAAATCGTCGGAAACACTTTTGATGATGAAAACCCGATTCGTACTCGCGAAAAAACTTATCAAAAAAATAAAATCGCTCCATTCATATTCTGTCCCTGAAATAATAATGCTACCGGTATTAGACGGCAATCCTGAATATCTTAAGTGGATAAGGGAAGAGACAAAATTATGAAAGACGCATTATATTTTGAGATATATAATCAAGAAAAAAAACAGATAAAATGCAATCTATGTCCGAATTATTGTATTATTGCAGATGGTAAAACTGGTAGTTGTCGTATAAGAAAAAATATTGACGGCAAACTTTTTACGCTTACTTATAATAATTTTACTTCCGTTTCTATGGACCCGATAGAAAAAAAACCGCTCTATCACTTTTATCCGGGTAGCGAAATTTTATCGCTCGGCACGCTCGGTTGCAATTTTCACTGTCAGTTCTGCCAGAATTACGAAATCTCACAGGCAGAGTTTGATGAAACATATCTCAAAAATGTTACATCTTCTGATGCAGTTGCACTTGCCAAACAATACGGTTCAATCGGTATTTCATATACCTACAACGAGCCGCTGATAAATTACGAATGGCTGAAAGAGACAACTGCAGAGGCAAAAAAATACGGCTTAAAAAATGTGCTGGTTACAAATGGCTATATCAACGAGGAACCTTTTTACAATATAGTTGAGAGCATAGACGCAGCCAATATAGATGTGAAATCGTTTCGGGATGAATTTTACAAAAAATACTGTTCAGGCAAACTTGCACCTGTATTGCGAACCGTTGAAGTAATGGTAAAAAAGAAAAAACATGTAGAAATAACAAATCTTATTATTCCAGGATTGAATGATAAAGACGACGAAATTACTGATTTGGTTGACTGGTTATGGTCGTTAGGCGAAGAAATCCCATTACATTTTTCAAGATATTTTCCGTGTTATAAAATGACAATCAAACCGACACCGCTGCCAACGCTTGAGAAAGCAAGAAAAATCGCACTAAAAAAATTAAAACATGTTTATCTTGGTAATGTAATGGAGTTAGAATACAACAGAACCTACTGTCCGCAATGTAAAGAGGTATTGATTGAACGCAAGGGCTATAATACGCAGATTGTCGGTTTACAAAACGGACATTGCCAAAAATGCGGCTATAAAATTTTTACACTTGTTATATGATTTTATACGAGTACTTGACAAATGCTAAAAAAGATTTATAATTAAAACGGATAAAAAGACAGGTTAAAGGTTTAAATAAAAGGTTAAAAAGATGTCTAATTTTTATTTTAACCTTTGACCTTTAACCTTTAACTTGCAGTTTTTGGAGGTTGGTTTATATGGAAACAGGTATCGGGTTGGCGATTGTTGGGGTATTATTAAGTTGGGTATGGTACATTAATAACAAGAATAACAACAGGGTAATTAAAGAAACAACAGAACGAACAGAAAAACTTATTAAAGAAGTTGCAGAACGAACAGAAAAACTTATAATAGAAGAATCTAAATTAACCCGAGAAATGCTTAAAGAGTTATTTGATAAAATGGATACACGATTTGAGAAATTGGATATAAAAGCGGAAGAGCGACATAAAGAGGTCATAGAACTATTAAAGAAGGGTTTTGGTGTAGCAGGTGCACACTGAATAATGATTTTTCCATCAGCCACATATTTATAGTCGGCATAGCCGACTGGAATGGGGGGGGGTAAAAAAAGAAGGTGGGAGCAGATGAAAAAGTTGTTGACAGCATGGTTTGTGTTTGTATTTCTATCATCACTGAGTTACACCGAGCCGATACTCACAGAAGATGCCAAATGCCTTGAAAAAGGTAGTTGTGAACTTGGGCTTGGTGTTTCTTATGGTGTAGATGCATGGAAGTTTGACGAAGCAAACAGTCCTGATTACAAGATGAGTTTGCTTAAGGTAGGGATTCCTGTAAAGTATGGAGCGAGTGAAAAATTCCAACTTGGTGCTATTCTGCCATACAGGTCGTGGAAGTTTGAATCAGACCCGGATCCATACAATGTATCAGAGTCAAGTGCTGGGATTGGTCAGATAGCGGTTAATGGGAAGTTAGGTCTTTCCGAAAACTTTGCAGTTGGATTAAATGTCCAACTACCGACGGCTGATGTTGACAAAATGCTCGGTGAGGGTACAAATATTGGATTGCTTCTGATCACTACCAAAGATTTAGAGCCGTTAAAAATTTCAGGTAATCTCGGGTATCTGCTGAAAATGAAATACGAAGATGAAGATAAAACCGAGTATGACCCTGGAGATCCCATTATTGTAAGCGCCGCAGTTGAGTACCCAATGAAATCAATTTCGCTGATAGGTGAGATGCAGGCACAGATATTTGGGAAACTGAAATACACACATGAAGGTGGGAAAGAAACAGAATGGAAAGATTCTAATGGTACAACAATTGATATGCTTGTTGGTAGCCAGTACTCAAAAGATGCGTTGAAACTTAAACTCGGAATTGCTTTTGCGGTTGGAGATGAGGATTACCGTGGCGGGCTTTTCCAGTTTTACGAGTCCTGGGATTGGAAAGTAATTCTTTCTTGTGCTTACAAACTTTGAGATGTGGCAAAATTCACAAAATAATTTTGCTGGTTCAATCGTTGTATATAATAGAAAGGCAGAGAACAGAAAATCTCTGTAGGATATTTTTTAGAAAAAAGGAGGTGAGTTAAATGAGTGTGCCAAGAAAGTTCCTTAAATTCTTGTCGGTGGAAGTCCGAACTGGATAAAGGGTAGCGACCAGTCCAACACCAAATCCCACAGTTAATAAGGCAACGAACTAACTGATGCTGGGATG
>JBFLWK010000029.1 GCA_040757695.1 Elusimicrobiota bacterium | reverse complement strand
TCTCAGGTAAAACAAGTGCGGAAATGTTTAAAAATTGCATAGGTATGCGGTAGTTGAAACACTAAAAAAGGGGTGGTAGTCAACAAATTAAACCTCCCTTTTGTCCAATAAGCTCGTGGGTAGCACAATGTTACAAAATATAGAAAAATGTAAGATAAATACGGTGATGTGCACTGCTCTTGATAGAATGTTCAGGTCAACGAAGGATTTATTGAGTTTTATTGATGATTATGTTAAGAAATATGAAATTGATTTCATATGCCTAAAGGAAAGATTTGATACTACTACTGCACAGGGTAGAGCATTTATGACAATCACAGGAGCAATGGCTGAATTTGAAAGGGCGATTAACTCACAGAGAAGCAAAGCAAGTGCACGGGCAAGAGCAGAGAGGGGTCTTTGGGTTGGTGGACAGATATTAGGCTATGATTTGCCTACCGAGAAATCGCAGAAAGGAATTTTAATTCCAAATGAAAAAGAGGCAGGAGTAGTGAATGCTTGTATGGATATATATTTATCTGTTGGTTCTGTTGCGGAAACTTGCAAAGTTGCGAACAGTCAGGGATATAGAACGAAAGAGTATACTGGGAGAGATGGAAAAATTCATCCCGAGAAGGAATTTACCTATTCAGCAATGAGAAATTTATTAGCAAATCAGACATACATCGGAAAGAAAGAGATAAATAAGAGAAGAAGTTATTTGCCTAAAGAAAAACTCCCAGAAGAAGAAAGATATCACATTATAGATGGTGTATGGCAACCGATAGTATCTGAAGATAAATTTTTGGCTGTTCAAAAACTAATTCAGTCAAATGAAAAAACCAAACACAATGGAGTTGATTATACTTTACACATAAAGCAGGATGGACAGATTGTAAAAACACTTCATAGACATAATTACATTTTCAATTGTGGGCTAATATACTGTGACAAATGTGGAACTGAGATGGAAGGTTGTGCAAGGACTGGTGCAAATAATACTCGCTATTATTATTATCGCTGTAAAAATAGGGAATGCAGATTCAAGATACCTTCTGATGAAATTGAGACGATAGTAAAGGATAGAATAAAAAATCCGGCATTAAAAGACAAAACACTTGACAGAATCGTAGATTTGACAAATAGGAGATTACAGGAAGAATTACCGAATTTGAAAAAACAACAGAAATTATTAGAGGACGAACTTAATGAAATTAAGTCCCTTGCTGAAGGGATTATTCGTAAGTATTTGAATACAATATCTGGAGATGGAAACATTTTTATACAAGAAAAACTTGGTGAATTAGCAAAAAGAAGAGAACAGATTGAGCAAGCAATAGAAACCCTGAAATTGATGGTTGAAGATATACAGAAAGATATGGTTGAAAAGGAAATTGTAAGACAGGCATTGGTGAGTTTTGATGAGGTTTTTGGAGAAATCCCACCATATCAACAGAAACAACTGTTATCAATAGTAGTAGGACAGATAAGGGTATCTGAAGATTTTTTGAAATTAGGATTGACAGACAAACCTGAAAATGTTAAAATAAGTGAGTTAGTAAAGACGGGCATTACACAGGAAGCAATTCATCAAGCCCGCATGTTTGATTTTATCGTCTGACATTTTGTGTTTGATATGTCTCCCCTATACTACTAATTGCTAGAGATATTCCTATTAAAGCGGGAAATAAAAATTGGTGATAAATAGATAAAAGAATTTAAAATTAAAATTATGAGTAAAAAGTTAACTGCGGGAAACATATGCCATATATTTTATTTCATGATTATTTTCCTGATATAGCAGAACGAGAAACACGCACCATCACTGTGCTTGAGAACTCGCCATGGGATTTACCTCCGGCACACTATTCACCGCTTGAAATGTACTGTGATGAACCCGGTTGTGATTGCAGACGGGTATTTTTTTATGTCACATCTTCACTGACTAACCATGTGGTGGCTGTTGTCGCTTATGGATGGGAAAGTCCTGAGTTCTATGCAAAAGGGATGGGAGATGATGATACAGCAGTCATAAACGAATTAAAAGGTCCTGCTCTAAATTTTGGTAGTCCTCAATCAGATATTGCCCCTAAAATTTTGGATATGATACAAAAGGTTGTTCTTCAGGACCAATCTTATATTCAAAGCCTGAAAACACACTACTGGATGTTTAGACATCGTATTGATACAAAAGCAAAACAGAAAACAAAAAAGAGATAATTTAAGAGAAAGATGACTTATAAAGTGAACAAGAAAGTTGCCATTAATATTGGTGAAATCTGTGGTGCAATGGAAGCTAATTCTATGGAGATTAAGTACATAGGTAATAACTTTCTCGCTGTAATCACTGCGATGAAGTCGCTTGTCTTGTATGCAAATCGGGATTATTGGATTGCCGAATGTAGGGAAGTCAACACTTTTTAATGCACTTACCAATGCGCATGTTGGGGTTGCCGATTACCCATTTACAACTATTGAGCCCAATGTAGGTATTGTTTCTGTACCTGATACTCGGCTGACAAAACTTGGCGAACTTTACAAACCAGAAAAACTTACACCAACCACAATCAAGTTTGTAGATATAGCAGGGCTTGTAAAAGGTGCCTCAAAAGGTGAAGGGCTTGGGAATAAATTTCTTTCGCATATAAGAGAAATGGATGCGTTAGTTCAGGTGGTTGGTTGTTTCCGAGAAAACGCTTCTATTGTTGATGAAATTGAAATTATAAAAACTGAACTTTTTCTTGCTGATTTAGAAGTTGTTGTAAAACGAATTTCTGCAATTGCTTCACGAGCAAAATGCGGGATTAAAGAAGCAAAAGAAGAACTTGAGATTCTGTATAAAATTAAATCTGATATTGAAATAGGACAAATGTCCAAATTAGAACTTGCTGATATAAAATTGCTTTCTTCAATTCCAGTAGTTTATATTGCGAATGTAAAAGAGACAAATTACAAATTACAAATTACAAATTACAAATTGATTCCAATAAATGCAAAACTTGAAGAAGAACTTTTAGAACTTTCAACCGACGACAAAAAAGAGTTGAGTCTAAACTCAGAATTAGATAAACTGATACTTGCAAGTTACAAACTGCTTGATTTAATCATATTCTATACGACTGTTGGAACTGAAATCCGCGCATGGCAGATAAAGAAAGGTACAACTGCCCAGAAATCAGCAGGTAAAATCCATACTGATTTTGAAAAGAATTTTATCAGGGCAGAGGTATTCAATTTTGCTGAACTTGAAAAATACGGTTCTGAAAAGATACTTCATGAAAAAGGACTCGTCGCTACCGAAGGCAAGGACTATATAGTTAAAGATGGTGATATTTTAAGAATAAAAATTTGATAATGGGGCTGTAGCTCAATTGGGAGAGCGTATCGTTCGCAACGATGAGGTTACCGGTTCAATCCCGGTCAGCTCCATTTTTTGTATTTGACTTTTTATGAAATTATAGTATAATATATCATTATGTCTGCCGAGTTAGAATCCTGGATTTTGTTAAACCAGATTTCTGTTATAGGTCCTGTCAGGTTTAAAAAACTGATAGATTTTTTTGGTACCGCTTCAAAAGTATTATCTGTATCCGAAAACGAACTTTTACAGGTTGAAGGAATAGAACCAAAAACTGCCAAAATAATCGCTGAAGAAAGAAACAAGATTGATGTCCAGAAGGAGATTAAAGAAGCAGAAAAAAATGGGTTCCAAATTATCGCGGCTTTTATGGATAACTATCCACAAACATTAAAGACGATTTATGATTATCCGCCGGTGCTTTATACCAAAGGTAATATTTCCGAACGGGATGCTATTGCAGTTGCGATTGTTGGCACAAGACGGCTTACTACATATGGGAAAATGGTATGTGAATATCTGACACGGGAACTGGTAAATGCAGGGATTACAATAGTTAGTGGGCTTGCTCGTGGGATTGATACTGTTGCGCATCAAACTGCGGTTTCAGAAAAAGGCCGAACAATTGCTGTTTTAGGGAATGGGCTGTCGTATCATTATCCACCTGAAAACAGGAAGCTTGAAGACAGAATTGCAGAAAATGGTGCTGTAATTTCGGAGTTCCCATTGCATACCAAGCCAGACAGACAAAATTTTCCGAGACGGAATCGGCTAATCAGTGGACTTTCGCTTGGTGTTGTAGTGGTTGAAGCAGACGAAAAAAGTGGTGCGTTGATAACTGCCAAATCAGCGATAGAGCAAGGCAGAGATGTATTTGCAATACCGGGCAGTATTTTTTCTAAATACTCAAAAGGACCCAATACACTTATAAAAGAAGGTGCAAAACTTGTTTCAGGAGTTGATGATATAATAAACGAAATCAACATATTAAAAAATTTTGTTGAGAAAACCAGAAAGAATCTTAAAGTTATCGCCGAGCATAAAAAGTTAGACGAAAAAACAGATACGGTTTGGAATACAATCGCCTTTGAACCGGTTCATATTGATATAATATCTGAAAAAACAAATATGCCAGTTGAAAAACTTTCAGTAATTCTTTTAGAACTTGTGATGGATGGTTTGGTCTCAGAATTACCAGGCAAAATGTATGTTAGAAAGGCAGGTTAAAGGTGAAAGGTGAAAGGTGAAAGGTTAAAACGTGAACTAATAGTTCACACCTACTTTTTCTTTTTCCGTGTTTCCGTGTTTCCGTGGTAAAAAAAATGAATAAGCCACTTGTGATTGTTGAATCGCCGACTAAAGCAAAAATGATAACCAGTTTTCTAAAAGGTAAGTTTAATGTTCTGGCTTCTATGGGACATATTCGCGATTTGCCGCAGAGAGAACTTGGGGTTGATATAAAAAACAATTTTCAGCCGTCATATAAAATTCTATCAGGTAAAGAAGATATAATGAAAAGAATTGTTGATACGATAAAAACATCGCCGGAAGTATATATTGCGACTGATTACGACCGTGAAGGTGAAGCGATTGGCTGGCATATTGTAGAAACTGCCAAAGTTGATACAAACAGAATTAAACGAATTGTGTTTCATGAAATCACATCGGCCGCAATTGAGGAAGCAATAAAAAATCCACGCAAAATTGATATAGCACTTGTAGATGCCCAGCAGTCCAGACGAATTTTAGACCGGCTTGTTGGTTATCAGATAAGCCCGCTATTAGGCAAGAACATACGAAAAGGATTATCAGCCGGCAGGGTGCAGTCTGTAGCACTTCGGCTAGTTGTAGAACGAGAAACCGAAATACAAAATTTTAAGTCACAGGAGTATTGGACGATTTCAGCTCAACTTAATAAGAGCGGTCAATCATTTAATGCAGATTTGATTGCCAAAGGTGAGAAAAAATATCAGGTATCGGTGAGTCATCAATTATTTGCCGAAAAGTATACAGTAAAAACAACAACTATAAAAACTGAAGCAGAAGCCCAACAAATAATTGATGACTTATCAGGCAAAAATTTTATAGTTTCTTCTGTAAAAAAAACGGAACGGATAAGGAACCCGCAACCACCGTTTATGACCTCTACACTTCAGCGTGAAGCAGTTAACAAATTAGGTTTTGATTCTAACAAAACGATGCGTATTGCCCAGAAATTGTATGAAAACGGATTTATTACTTATATGAGAACCGATTCGCTGGATGTTTCCAAAGTTGCCCAAAAACAGGCATCTGAGTATATTATTAAAAATTTCGGGAATAAGTATTTGCCAGCAAAGCAGCGTATCTACAAGACCAAAAGTAAATCCGCACAGGAGGCACACGAAGCAATAAGGCCTACTGATGTTGCAAAGACGGCAGGAATGCTCAAACTTGAAAAAGAGGAGGGGGGTGAACGGAAACTTTATGAACTGATATGGTTAAGATTTGTCGCAAGCCAGATGGCGTCTGCAATGGTTGAATCTGTATCTGTAGATATACATGCAGGCGAATATGTGTTTCATGCAACAGGTTCATCTATAAAATTTGATGGCTACTTAAAAGTTTATAAAGAAGATGAAAAAGAACTGATACTGCCTGCTCTAACCGAAGGTGACAAACTTGTAGCCGATAAAATTATTCCGAAACAACATTTTACAGAACCACCGCCAAGATACAACGAGGCATCGCTTATAAAAACATTAGAAGAAAAAGGGATTGGCAGACCTTCAACATATGCGCCAACAATCGCAACTCTTAAAAAGAGGGACTATGTAAAAATGGAAAAATTGAAATTTATTCCGCAAGAAATCGGGTTTACCGTCACCGATATTCTGAAAAAGTATTTTATTGATATTATTGACCTGAGCTTTACCGCAGGAATGGAGAATAAACTTGATAAGATAGCGGAAGGTAAAGTAAAATGGAAAGATATGTTGACTGAATTTTATACACCTTTTTCTGAAACATTAAAGAATGCAGAAGCGAATATAACAAATGTTAAACAGGTACAGGCAACCGACGAAAAATGTCCGAAATGTAACTCACCAATGGTGATTCGTGTAGGCAGATTCGGACGATTTATGGCATGTTCAAATTTTCCTAAATGCAGATATACAATCTCTATTGATAAAGATGGAAAAAAAATTATACCTGAAAAAACTGATGAAAAATGTTCAAAATGCGGTAAACCAATGATAGTGAGAAATGGTCGGCGTGGTAAATTTCTGGCATGCAGCGCTTACCCGAAATGTAGAAACACTAAAAATATAGAAAAAGGAAAACTGAATGAAAACCAAACCGAATGAATATATAGAAAATTTTATACAGTTCTTGAAAATCCAAAAAAATATCTCGCCTAATACCGAACTGGCATACAGACGGGATTTAGAGCAATTTTATAAATTTTTAGATAGAAAAAAAAAGGCGCTTAAATCGGTTGATAAATTTACTATCAGAGATTATATTGCTAGTATTTTACAGCCAGTTGAAAAAAAATCAAGCATAATAAGAAAAATGGCAACATTACGCGGTTTTTTTGGTTTTTTTGTAAAATGTAAATTATTCAAAATTTCACCGATGGATTTGATTGTTATACCTAAAAAAGAAAAGCATCTGCCAGGTTTTTTAAC
Organism: Elusimicrobiota bacterium; assembly: GCA_040757695.1. Lineage (NCBI taxonomy): Bacteria > Pseudomonadati > Elusimicrobiota > Elusimicrobiota bacterium. The sequence goes on along the minus strand of JBFLWK010000029.1, from coordinate 17,326 downwards.
ACAAACTGAAATCAATCTTTTGCTATCAGTTCCTGATGTTTCAACTATTTTGGGTTTACGAGACAGAGCGATTTTAGAATTGTTATATTCATCAGGGTTGCGTATCTCTGAACTAACCGGTGCTAACAGAACCGATATTGACTATCTTTCAGGCATAATCAAAGTAACAGGTAAAGGTTTGAAACAACGAATCATACCCGTCGGTGATTCTGCAATAGATATTATCAGAAAATATCTGAAAATGCGGAAGGATATTTCACCCTCACTATTTGTTGATTACAAAGACCATAGATTATCAGCAAGATGGATACAAAAAATGGTAAAAAAATATCTGAAAAAAACAGATATTTTAAAAAAAATTACACCACATTCTATAAGGCATACTTTTGCAACACATCTGCTTGACGCCGGCTGCGATATAAGAAGTGTTCAGGAAATGCTCGGACATAAAAATCTGGCAACTACACAGATTTATACACATATAACACCAACAAAAATGAAGAAGGTCTACGATAGAGTTCATCCAAGAGCATAGTCGGCGATAATATTAGTTCAAGCATAGAAATTATAGCCACGAATGGACACAAATTTACACGAAAAATTAGTGTTTATTCGTGTTAATTCGTGGTTACGCAGTTTTCTTGTTAATGCTTAATCCTGTATTTATATGCCAGACAATCTCCATTTAATAATGGAAGAAACCGGTTGTGATGAAGGACAGGCACATCTCGCACTTACTTTATGTAATTTTGATGTCTTAAAATCTATCTCCCGAATCTTTGATTTATTAAAAGATATTACAGTTGTAAAAGGTAAATTTTATACATATGGTAACCATCTGTATGGAATATTCACAATAACAGTTGATAAAAAACATCAGCGGCATTTAAGTACAAAAGCAGTGATAACATATAATCCAAAAATTTATGAAACGGATTTGCAACAGAACTGGTATGAATATGAAAAAAAACTTTACGCAACCCGACTTTCGTCAGGCAGTATTTCTGACCTGTCATTGAATATTGAGTCCAAAATAGTAGACGAAATTTTAGATGAATACAACGAAAGTTTTTTTTCCGCAATAAAAGAAAATAATGTTATAGAAGTAGCGGATATTTTAGAAGATATTTTGAGGGAACCATTAAAGACAACCGCAATCAATTTTGAGATTTTGTTAGAAGAGTTAAATCTTACACAGTTTAAAAAGATATCAGATAAAAATAAAAGTATTCCGCAACAACTGGAGTTTGAATTTAATGAGTACAGTGTCAATTTCGCCGAACCGCTCTCTCTGGATGTTGTTCCTGTATCTTGTAATGGTGCATCAATAAGAGCATCTATTCTTATGCCAGGTGACGAAATTGCAGTTCTGATAAATGATGACAGGGATATTGCACAGTATTTAAGCAAACTTTTAGGCGGAATAAGTGCAAACGGTACCGTATCACTGCCGGTTAAAATCCAAGAGATTTATAAAAGTAAAGACGATTTAACAATTATTGCTCGGCTTGCTACCGGTGTCGTAGGTAAATCAATCGTTTCAGAAGAAACACCTGTAACTGTAATATCGTGGACGAAAAGAAGTGGATTTTTTAACCGTATTGTTTTCAGATTTTACTTGATTTTTTCAAAAATGGTTGAGAAAATAAGGAGGGTAAAAAATGAGTAGTGTATCAATGAAAGGTTTATTGGAAGCTGGTGTCCATTTCGGACATCAAACAAGTCAATGGAATCCTAAAATGTCAAAGTTTATCTTTGGCGCAAGAAACAAGGTTCATATTATTGATCTTGCCAAGACGATAAAAGAACTTAGAAAGGCTTGCAAGTTTATTAGAGATATCGCATCAACGGGTGCGCCTGTTTTATTCGTTGGTACAAAACATCAGGCACAGGAAATTATAAAAAATGAAGCAACAAAATGTTCTGCCTTTTATATTATTTCCAGATGGCTTGGTGGTACACTGACAAATTTTGAAACAATCAAAAAAAACATAGCACGACTTAATGAACTTGAAAAGATGAAAGAAGAAGGGATTCTTGATAAATTGCCAAAAAAAGAGGTGTCCAGATTGACTAAAGAAATGAAAAAATTACAGACGATGCTTTCCGGTATAAAAAACATGCAAACACTACCAGGTGTGCTGTTTGTCGTTGACCCTGTTACTGAAAAAACTGCTGTAAATGAAGCACATCGGCTGAAAATCCCGGTTGTTGCAGTATGCGATACCAATAGTGACCCGGATATTGTTGATTATTGTATTCCCGGAAATGACGATGCTATAAAATCAATCAGTATGCTTGTCAGTATTATAGCAGATGCTGTGATAGAAGGCAAATCAGCAATCAAGAATGAAACTGAAAGCATAGCAGTTGAAGAAAGGTTTTCGTCTGACAAAGAATTACCAATAATAGATGACAAAGAAACTATTCCACAGCAGGAAAGTATCCCGGATATAGAAGAACCGAGAAAAACAGATAAGATAGAATGAAATGACACAGGTGTATAGTGTAGTGCTCCTAACATTTTTTGTATTTGCCGTAGTTTGGAATTTGGAGTTTGGAATTTAGAATTTGTCGTTATATCAGGGGGATATGATGAGTGAAGTAAAAATAACAGGTGAAATGGTTGCTAAATTAAGAGAAAAAACAGGATGTGGTGTGTTGGATTGTAAACAGGCATTGATTGAAACAGAAGGTGATGAAGAAAAAGCAATAGTAAAATTGCGTGAAAAAGGAATTGCGGCTGCAACACAGAAGGCAACAAGAACAACAAAAGAGGGCTTGATATTTTCGTATATCCATCCTGGCACTAAATTAGGTGTGTTGCTGGAATTAAATTGTGAGACAGATTTTGTCGCCAAAACAGCAGATTTCCAGAATCTTGGCAAAGAACTCGCAATGCAGATTGCAGCCGCTTCTCCATCTGTTGTAAGTAAAGAAAATATCGCTAATGATGAGTTAGAAAAAGAGAAAACAATATTGAAAACGCAAGCATTAAAAGAAAGTAAGCCTGAAAAAGTTGTTGAAAAAATAGTGTTAGGTCGGCTGGAAAAATTTTACGAACGAACCTGTCTGCTTGAACAGCCATACATAAGAGATACTACTGGCAAAAAGAAGGTGAAAGAACTTATAACAGAAACGATTGCTAAACTTGGCGAAAATATTACAGTTGGAAGGTTTGCGAGATTTAAAATCGGCGAAGAGTAAAACAACGCAGATTATCGCAGACGTCGTTCCCACGAAGGTGGGAATCCATAGATTCCCGTTTACACGGGAATGACATGCGGCAATTAGCGTTCAGTTGATGTCAAATCAGCGTAAATCAGCGATTATGTATAAAAAAATCGTTCTGAAATTATCCGGAGAATCACTTGGCAAAAACGGTAGAGGAATTGATTTCACTGCGGTTGATAAAATTATCGCGGAACTGATTCCTGTCTACAAAAAAGGTGTTTCTGTCGGAATTGTAATTGGTGGCGGGAATATATGGCGTGGTACTGTTGATGGTAAATTTATTGATAGAACATCTGCAGATTATATAGGTATCACTGCAACGCTTGTTAATGGTATGGTTTTGTGTGAACGATTGAAAACAAAAGGCATTCTAGCAAAAGTGTTTTCACCATTTGCAGTTGGCAGCTTTTTACCTCAGTTCACAGTTGAAAATATAGAAAACGCGTGGAAAAATAAAAATGTCGTAATTATGGTGGGCGGTACAGGCGAACCACATTTCACAACAGATACTGCAGCCGCTGTGTTCGCGATTAAAACAAAAGCAGAAATAATACTTAAAGCAACCAATGTTGACGGTATCTATTCTGATGACCCGAAAAAAAATCCAGCTGCCAAACTGCTGAAAAAAATTACATTTGATGAAGTTATAAAAAACAATCTTAAAGTGATGGACACTTCGGCATTCTCACTCTGCCGCCAGCATGGTATCAAAATTGTAGTTTTTAATTTTAATAAAAAAGAAAGTATACTAAAAGCAGTTTGTGGCAAAAAAATCGGTTCAGTAATCAGCAGTTAGATAAACTGCCACAGAAGCACACAGAAAAACACAGAAAAGTTCAGTGTAATTCTGTGAAATTCAGTAGCTTGTTTGGTGGAGGTAAAAATGTCTAAACAGATTCTAATCCAGACGGAAGACAAAATGAAAAGAACTGTAGAACATTTAAAAACGGAATTATTAATACTTAAAACAGGTCGCGCAACACCAACAGTGTTAGATACTGTAAAGGTCAAATACTATGATACTGATTTGCCAGTGAATCAAGTAGCCAGTATCTCAATCCCAGAGCCACGACTAATAATGCTTACACCGTGGGATAAAAATGTTTTGCCTGAACTTGAAAAGGCAATACTTAAAGCAGACATAGGTATCACACCGCAAAATGATGGCAAGGTTATACGGCTGCCAATCCCACAACTTACTGAAGAACGCCGAAAAGAGATTATCAAGACAGCAAAAAAAATTGCTGAAGACCATAAGATTGAATTAAGAAACGAACGAAGAGATGCAGTAGAACTTGTTAAAAAAAGTTTTACAGAAAAGCAAATTACCGAAGATGAAAAATTCAAATACCAGGACGAACTTCAGAAAACTACAGAAAATTATATTAAAAAAACAGACGAACTCCTAAACCAGAAAGAAAAAGAAATAATGAATTTTTAATTTTTAATTAATGTTGATACCGAAACATATAGCAATCATAATGGATGGTAATGGCAGATGGGCAAAAAAAAGAGGACTACCTCGTCTCGCAGGGCATCGCGCAGGTGTTAAAGCAGTTGAAAAGATAGTAAAAACCGCTAACGAGCTTGGAATCTCTGTTTTGACTTTATACGCATTTTCAACTGAAAACTGGTTAAGACCTAAAAACGAAATCAAAGGGCTGTTCAAGGTATTAAAAATTTTTTTACAAAAAAAATTACCAAAACTAGTCAAAAATAATATCCGACTAAAAGTTATTGGCGATATTTCAAAATTACCATCAGATATTGTAAATGATATAACAAAAGCAGTTCAGTTAACTTCCAAAAATACAGGGCTGATATTGAATATCGCATTAAATTATGGAGGCCGTCAGGAAATCGTTGCTGCTGTAAATAAAATTCTCGTATCCGATATAAAAAAAATAGACGAGCAAATGTTTGAAAAATATATCTATACTGAAGGATTGCCTGACCCGGATTTGATAATAAGAACCTCAGGCGAAAACCGGATCTCTAATTTTTTAATCTGGCAATCTGCATATTCAGAGTTTTATACAACGGATGTGTTATGGCCTGATTTCTCAAAACAGGATTTAATAAGCGCAATCGCTGAATACCAAAAACGAAACAGACGGTTCGGTGGCTTGTAAAAAAGCAAATGGGTGAATAGTATGGCTATGGACGAAGGTTTTCCTAACCATCTAACTATCTGTTGTTATTATGTTCAATAGAATCATTATAGCAGTATGCCTGATTCCTATCGTAGTATTCATAACTTATCTTGGATATATCCCGTTTTTGGTGCTTGTATGTGGAGTTAGTTTTCTGGCTGCCTGCGAGTTCTGGGAGCTCGTCAGCAAAATGGAGTTCTACCCACGTAAAATATTCGGAAGTATCTTTATAATCCTGATTTTACTTTCGGTTTTTTTTAGCGGTTCTAAACTTGGTGCATTTGTTTCAAATGAAACAACTACACTGATATTTACATTCGGAGTTCTGCTTCTTTTTGTTTATGAAATAATAAAACATCATATTCAAACAGCACTGCCATCACTTGCAATTACATTTTTAGGGATTATCTATCTTGGCTGGCTGCCTGCACATCTTCTGCTTTTAAGAGATTTTAGACCGGATGGATTCAGGTTCACAATACTGCTTTTTATAACTGTATGGATTTCGGATTCGGCTGCTTATTTTTTTGGTTCTGTATATGGTTCTTACCGACTTTCTGTGATAAGTCCGAAAAAATCTGTAGAAGGTGCGATTGCATCTGTAATTGCATCAATCTGTGTGATAATGATAGCAAAGATATTCTTTGTGAATTTCCTGAAGCCTGTTGATGTATTCCTGCTCGGGTTTCTGACAAGTGCGTCAGGTCAGTTTGGTGATTTAGCCGAGTCATTAATAAAACGGTCTGCCGGCGTTAAGGATTCCTCTACACTACTCGGTAATCACGGCGGTATTCTTGATAAACTTGATAGTTTTATATTCGCCGCACCTGTCTTTTACTATTACCTGAAATTTTTTGTTGTCTAAATGGTAAAAATTTCTGTTATCGGTTCCACTGGCTCAATCGGTACATCCGCACTTGATGTTATATCACACCTGAACAATGTAAAAATCGTCGGGCTTTCAGCCAATAAAAATATCGCACTCCTTAAAAAACAAGCAAAAAAATTTAAACCTGAAATTATTGCTACAGGTTCTGATGGCTTGAATAATATCGCAATGATTGAACAGGCGGATATTGTGCTGATTGCAGTTGTAGGCGCTGCAGGACTTAAACCACTTATAAATGCAATAGAATTAAAGAAAAAAATTGCACTCGCAAATAAAGAAGCACTTGTTATAGCAGGCGATTTAATAACAAAACTGCTTGAAAAATATCACGCTGAAATAATACCCGTTGATAGCGAACATTCGGCAATTTTTCAATGTATTGACGGTAAAAACGGAAAAGAAATTTCTAAAATAATTCTGACTGCTTCCGGCGGGCCATTTAGAAATTATTCTTGGACAAAACTTGCAAAAGTAAAAATAAAAGATGTGCTGAAACATCCTACATGGAAAATGGGAAAAAAAATTACCGTGGATTCTGCTACGCTTATCAATAAAGGGTTTGAAGTGATTGAGGCACATTATCTGTTTGGGATTCCGTATGAAAAAATAAAGGTTGTTGTCCATCCGCAGTCAATAGTTCACAGCGCAGTTGAGTTTATTGATGGCTCAATTATTACACAAATGAGTAATACTGATATGCGGCTCCCAATACAGTATGCATTAACATATCCTGAACGAAAAAAATCACCGGTTAAAAAACTGGATTTGACATCCGTAGGCAAACTTGAATTTTTTAGATTACCGAGTAAGAATTTTCCTTGTTTTGAACTTGCAATGTTTTCAGCAAAAATCGGCGGCACAATGCCAACTGTTCTTAATGCTGCTAATGAAATTGCAGTCAAAAAATTTTTGGATGGTCAGATTCAATTTTTACAGATTCCAAAAATTATAGAAAAAGCGATAAAAAAACATAAAGTAATAAAAAATCCTGATTTGAAAACTATATTAGATGTAGATTTTGAAACAAGAAAATTTGTAGAAATGGAGGGAATAGAATAAAGATGCGAGGGCATATCCAGAATTTATTCTGGATGGTTATGCCCGAAGCATCAAACCACAATGTGAGCGAGGCGAAAAAAAAATGACAATTCTATTGAGTATATTTGCAGTTGCGGTGATGTTCGGATTTGTGATAATGATTCATGAATTCGGACATTTTATCATTGCAAAAAAATTGAAAGTAAAAGTTTTGAATTTTTCATTCGGGTTCGGACCTGAACTTTTTGGCTGGACTGGAAAAAAAATTTCATTCACTATCTGGCGCAAGCAAAAACAAGATATTGAACAGGCAGGGAATGGGACCAGATATTCTGTCCGACCTATCCCATTCGGTGGTTTCGTAAAAATGGCTGGTGAAGAAATTGATGAAGTAAAAGGCGAACCTGACGAATTTTTTGCAAAAAAATGGTATGAACGAATAGGTATCGTTGTAGCTGGACCTGTGATGAACTATATTTCTGCATTTTTTATTTTTTTGGTTATTATCTCAATCTGGGGAATTCAATATCAGCGGCCTGTAATAAAATTGGTAGAAAAAAATTCGCCTGCGTATATCTCAGGATTAAAAGCCGGCGATGAAATTACTGCGATTGATGGCAATAAAATTGAAGATGCACAAATGGTATCAAGAACAGTGAAGGCATCCGCCGGCAAAGAATTAAATTTTTCAGTTAAAAGAGAATCTGAAATGTTTGATATAAAAATTATACCACAGTATGATAAACGTCTAAAAACATCAAGAATAGGAATTGTCTACGATATGTCTTCAGAGCCTATTGTGGTAAAAGTTGGATTTATCAAAGCGATTAAAGAATCGGTTAACAATATAGTTTTCTGGACGGTCGTGCCATTAAAGTTTCTTGCAATGAAACTTTTAATGTGGGAAGCACCTTCAGAAGTTGCAGGTCCTATCGGAATTATGCAGGCAGCGTATTTTGCTGCAAAACTTGGTATAAAAACATTCCTTAATTTTATAGCGATTGTCTCAGTAGCACTCGGAATGTTCAATCTTTTCCCGATGCCATTGGTAGATGGCGGACATATTATATTTTATCTGTATGAAGGGCTTTCAAGAAAAAAATTGAACAAAAAAGTTATCCAGTTCGCAAACTCCGTCGGGTTCGCACTTCTAATCACAATTGCACTCTATGCTACATATCAGGATATCTTAAGAGCCAAAAGCGGTTTCTGGAAACAAACAGAACAAGTAAAATGAAAAAAGAAAAAGAGCACAAATGGAAACATCCCGGCGGTAAATTGTTAGAATTAGGTGCTGATAAATTAAGTGATGCTGAACTTTTAGCAATAATAATTTCAACTGGCATTAGAGGTAAATCCGCAGAAAAAATTGCTGATGAACTTTTAGCAAAATATGGTTCTTATAAAGGTATGGCAAACCAACCGCTGAAAAAATTTCTTAAAATAAAAGGTCTTGGAGATGTAAAAATAATAAGAATTGCTGCTTGTTTTGAAATTGCACGGCGAATTGTTCATCAAGTAATAGAGGAATATGAAAAGTAAAATTGAATATAAAAAATCAATAACAATTAGCCCGTTTGATATTTCAACATATAAAACTGAGAGAACAGGTGTTGCTATTTTAATGCACTGGATGCGCGAAATTATTGAAGAAAAAAATCTTGATTTGGGTTTACCAGATGTTGAAACATCCGCTGATGACAAAAAAATGCCTGACGCTGTAATTTATGAGTCAAGAAAAAGTCAAAATGTTCTCTGTGTTATAGAAGCAAAAAAACCTTATTTTGATGTTTTTGATGAGAAAGAACTTAAAAAACCTGCTTGGGAAAAGGCAAATAAAAGAAAAGCGAGATACTTTGCTTTAACAAATTTTCAGAAACTGATTTGGTTTAATACTGAAAAAGTTAATGCCCAAAAACCAGAGAAAGAACAAGTTATTGAAAAATATAATCTTTCCGAAATTGAAAATCTTGATAACATTGAAGAACCAAGATACAGTAACTCAATAAAAAAAGAATTAGAAAAATTTCTAACCAAACTTTACTATGTCTCTACCGGAAAAGAGCCCGAACCTAAAATTGCAGTTGATGAATGGTTAATTTATCGTCTCCAAGAAAAGATAACAAGATTGTCTTGCTATTATAGAACGATTATTGAAGACAAATGCCACAAAGATATAGATTTTTCTAAAAAACTTCAGAAATGGTTTATTGAACAGAGCTGGAGTTTTGCTTGGCAACCAGCAGATTTTGATAAAGTCGCTCGTCAAACCGCTTACCTGCTTGTCAATAAAATACTCTTTTACGATTTGTTACAAGCGAAGCGTCCAGAAGAAATACCACCCTTAAATATTCCTCCAGGATTTGTTCGTGGTTCTCATTTACAGAAGGTACTGCAGACATATTTTGAGGAAGTTTTAAGAATTGATTATCAGACAATTTATAAGACAGATTTTATTGATGAAGTTGCATTTCCTGACTCCAAAGAGGTTATAAAAGAAATAGATATTTTAATTGCAATTTTAAGACAATACGATTTTTCAAAAATCGGTTATGACATTATCGGCAGAATTTTTGAACGGCTTATTCCACCAACCGAAAGACATAATTTAGGACAATATTTTACAAGTCCTGATGTCGTTGACTTGATTTTGAAGTTTTGTCTAAAACATGAAACAGACAAAGTTTTTGACCCTTCTTGTGGCACGGGAACTTTTTTGGTTCGTGCATACAAGCATAAACAAATGATGAATCAGCAACTTACTCATCAGGATATTTTAAATTCGTTGTATGGAACTGACATTGCAAAATTTCCCGCACATCTTGCAACTATAAATCTTGCTATAAATGATTTGTCAACTAACGAAAATTATCCACAGATTTTTAATGAGGACTTTTTTGCATTATCTCCTTTTGGAACTAATAGTTTGAAATATCAAAACAATAGTGATTTTATAGTTAAAGAAAATGCTCGGTCAAAATATGTTGTTTCTTTTGGTGATAAAAAAATTGTAATTGAATATCCAAGAAGTGTAGATTGTATCGTCGGTAACCCACCGTATACACGCCAGGAAGAAATTTCAGAGATTGTTTCTGGAGATGAAAAATATAAAGAGGATTTAATTGAAAAATCTCAATATGATGGTTCCGTGAAAATGGCAGATATCTCAAAACGGGCAGGTATTCATGCATACTTTTTTGTTCACGGTACAAAATTCTTAAAAGATGGTGGAAAGTTTGGTTTCATAGTTTCTAATTCCTGGTTAGATGTTGATTATGGAAAAGGACTTCAGGAATTTTTCTTAAAGAACTATAAAATTATCACAATCATTGAATCAAAAACAGAACGATGGTTTGAAGAAGCAGATGTAAATACCTGTATTGTAATTTTAGAAAAATGCAAAGATGAAAAAGAACGAAATGAAAATATAGTCAGATTTGTTTGTCTTAAAAAACCGCTGAGATATTTTGTTCCACCTGCACAGGATATTTGGGAAAAACAGTTAAACCGACTGAATTCTATTGATAAACTCTTAAAAACAATTTTTGCTCATTCAGAATTTTACCAAAACGATGATTTAAGAATTTTTCCCAAAAAGCAATCAGAACTCTGGCAGGAAGGTTTTGATGTAAAACAAAACCAGTATGTCGGTGCTAAATGGGGTAAATACCTGCGTGCGCCAGAAATATTTTTTAAGATTTTAGAAAAAGGAAAAGATAAGTTTGTTCTGTTAAAAGAATTGGCCGATGTGAGATTCGGAATTAAAACAGGTGCAAACGAATTTTTTTATCTTACAGAAGACGAAATTAAAGAAAAAGGTATAGAAAAAGAGTTTTGGATGCATAAAGACAAAAAAGGTAAATGGATACCAAATTATGTTATTAAATCTCCTCGTGAATGTAAATCCATTGTAGTAAATCCAAAAGATTTAAAATATAGAGTGTTAATGATTCATAAAAATAAAAATGCCCTCAAAGGTACAAACATCTTGAAATATATTGAAAAAGGTGAAGAAAAAGGTTTTCATGAAAGACCGACCTGTGCAAGTAGAAACAAATGGTATGAACTTGACGAGTTCAATCCACAAATTATATGGTGGGTAAATATTGGCGAAAGGTTCGCTTGCTTTGAAAACAAATCAAAATGTTTCGTAGATAAAATGTTTTATGGTATATTCCCAAAAGATAAAAAATTAAGTAAAACATTTTTAGCGTTACTAAATTCAACCCTTCAACTTCTTATCATTGAAAATACAGGACAAGAACTTACAGGTGCGTTAACATTTCTTACTCATGATGTATGGATGGTTGAAATTTTACCTTTCTTAAATCCCTTAAAAATAAATAAGCAACATATTAATGCTATTCTAAATTCGTTCAGAAATATAGCCAAACGACCTGCTGGATTTTTATATCAGGAACTCGGTGCCAATTCTCCATCAGAGGTTTTGCTTGACAAGATAAAATCAGACCGTCGGGAACTTGACAAAATTGTTATGGGTGAGATTTTGGGCTTATCTGATGAGGAACAACTTGAAGTATATCGTGCTGTGGTTGATTTGGTAAAGTCCCGTATTGAAAAAGCAAAAAGTTTTGGAAAACCCCAAAAAACGATTGGTGGTATTGATATTAATTTATTGGTTAAAACGGTAATGGTAAAAATTGGAGAAAACACTCTTGGTAAGTTTTACAGAGAAAAAATTTTGAGCCAAAAATCACTTTATACAAAAAAATTGCCTGAAAAATCAGATGAAATAAAAATTGAAAAAGAACTTTTTGACTGGCGACTTTACTCAGGGAAAAAACATGTTAAATGTTCTTCTGAAATAGAAGCAAAATACTTAAAGGTTTGGATAGAATCAGGTTTTGATACCATAAAAATCCCTCAAAATATAAATTATCTTAAAAAGATATTACCTGAATTGCTTACACTTAAAAAAAATATTGACAAAATTGTTGATGAATATTTAAGTTCAATTATTGATATAAAAACACGGGTACAAGTATCTCATCAACTCTTGAAGGAAATAACAAAATAAATTTTATGAAATTCTTTACTGAACATTTGTGGTTCAATACGAAAAATAAAATTGAGTTTGTAAATATTACTGATAAGGTTGAGGAATTGGTAAGAAAAAGTGGTATAAAAGAAGGGCTTTGCCTTGTTAATGCGATGCATATTACTTCAAGCGTTTTTATCAATGATGAGGAAGAAGGGCTTAAAGGCGATTTTAAGGAATGGCTTGAAAAACTTGCGCCAACTTCGCCAGAAAAGTATAAGCATAATCTAACAGGCGAAAACAATGCGCATGCCCATTTGAAAAGAACAATTATGGGACGAGAAGTCGTAATTGCAATAACGAATGGGAAACTTGATTTTGGCCCCTGGGAACAGATTTTTTACGGCGAGTTTGACGGTCAACGTCGGGAACGTGTTTTGGTAAAAATCATTGGAGAATAAAAAACATTATCATATTAGCGATAATATGAATATCACATTAGCGACAATGTGATAATAATGTGATAATAAAATGATATATAAAATAGTAATTTTATTTTGTGTATTATTACTGTCTGTTGATGCTACTCTCCTCTTTGCATATATGGGTGGGAGATTGAGTTTTGTTGATTTATCTTTATATGATGTTCGGTATAAAACGAATTCTGAACAGGGATGGTTTCTGCTCTATACAAGAAAAAATCGGCTATTAGATAATTCGCTATTTTTAAAATGGCAGTATAAATATCATTCAGATATTCGTAATAATTTGGCATACCAGCCTGAATATGGTATAGGTATTTTTTATTTGCCAGGTGTTTTTTCTGTTGAAACTGATTTTGAACCTCAACCTGCTACATATCTATCAGTTAGAACAGTTCAGCAGTTTTCAGTTAATAGATTTCTTACTGACGGGTTGGCTGTAAAAAGTGCTGCCAGATTTAATCTCGGCAGTAACCCTGAATTTGGGCTTTTGGGTGATTATGCATCCGGAGCGTTTACTCATCTCCAGATGGATTATGGGCTTAATTATATTCAAGAACTTTTTCCTGGTAGTTCAATGGAATTAGATTTTTCAGATATATTTAGAACTTCTGCATACTTTCCAATGGATATTTTCAGAAATACAGAAATAGGTGCAGGTTTCAAAAACAAATACTTGGGTCTCAAATATATCTATCCGCTTGTTTTTGAATTGATAAAAGATAAGTATCCATATCAGGATAAGCGAGTACAGATAAATTTGAAAAAAAATTGGGCAGAATATGATATGCAACTTGAATCTGTTTTTCAGCAGAAACGAAATTGGTACTCAATCAGTGCAGGCAAACAATTAAAATCTATTTATTTAAAAAGTTATATCTCAAAAACTAATAAAAATATCACAGGTGGAATTTGTGTTTCCTTGGGGCTTGATACTTTAGCATTTAATCCATATATTCATAGAGATTCTGTTAATGATAAATTACAAAATTTTGCATATACCGAGAATAAAAACACTCTGCCAGCAAATATTGATACATATTCATTAGAGCAACTTAAATCAACAATCAATACACCTCAGCAGGCGGAAGAATATGTCTACAATTATATTGATTATGCAGACGACCATAATGACTTTTCAGGCTTAACTAAAATGTATGACCCGAATTATGTTTTTAATAATAAACGAGGTAACTGTACCGAACAAGCCCGTCTACAGGCATTTTTGCTTGACGATAACGGATACGATATGAGAATTGTAGGACATATCAGCCATAGATGGGCACATACAATTCTGTATTATAAGGATTTATCAACAGGTAGATGGAAATGCGTGGATAATACACAAGGTAAAGAGTATTATAGTGATGGTGATAGTATTGTAGAATTGCAAAATATAGTGTATCCTGCATGGCTCAGTATCGTTGTTAAAGATAAAAATGCTAAAGGGCTCTATCAGGTAGATAGCGAGACAAAATGGTATATCCAAGATTGGTTTAATAATCAATAAAAACAATGATAAAAATTGGGTGTTGCGGATATCCAATAGCAAGAAATAAATACTATAAACATTTTGATTGTATAGAAATAAATTCTACTTTTTATCAGTTACCAGAATTAAAAACTGCAGAAAAATGGCGAAATGAAGCTCCGTCAAATTTTGAATTCATAATGAAAAGCTGGCAACTTATTACTCATTCTGCGAACTCGTTTACCTATAGAAGATTGAGAGAAAAGATAGATACCAGCAAGAAAAAAAACTACGGCTATTTCAAGAATACCAAAGAAGTTTTTGATGCATGGAAACGAACAAAAGAGTTCGCTGTAAAACTTGGCTGCCAGAAAATTGTGTTTCAATGTCCGGCAAGTTTCAAGCCGACAGATGAAAATCTAAATTGTATTCAAGGATTTTTTAAAAAGATACATTCCAACAGGGAAAAGTATAATTTTAAGTTTATTTTAGAAGTCCGTGGCGAAAACTGGACTGAAAAAATCGTCAGTCAACTATGTAAAAAGTTGAATTTGGTTCACTGTGTAGACCCATTGTATGCAGAACCAGTTTTTGGAATGTTCAGATACTATCGGCTACACGGGCTTCATATTGGAAATAAACTTGATTACAACTATAAGTATTCAGATAAAGAATTGGAAGAGATTTTGACTTTATGCGATGAACCACTTAATTATGTAATGTTCAATAACTCAAATATGTTGGGAGATGCGTCAGAGTTTAAGTCATTAGCAAAAAATGAAAATCGGATTGATTAGCGATACGCATGGAAATATTGATTATCTAACAGAAGCTGTTGAACGACTGCTAAACGATTACGGTGTAGAAACACTTGTGTTTTTAGGTGATGAGTGCGAAGATATTGAACCGGTAAAAAATATGTTCAAAGAAGTTATCTGGGTTCCCGGTGTTTTCTGTTCGCATTATAAGGATAAAAATATACCACATCGGTTAATTAAGGAATTTGACAAAGTAAAAATTCTTATTACACATACGCCATCGTCGCACCCTAACGATTTTAATGATGATATAAAACCGGAAAATGTAAAAGATATTGATATGGTATTTTATGGACATACACATATCCCAAAAATTGAAGAAAAAGAAAATGTAATATGGGTAAATCCCGGACATCTCAAAAGGGAAGATAAACGAGGCGCTAACCCGAGTTTTGGAATCGTTGATTTTGAAAAAAAAGAAATAAAAATTATAGATTTCATCACAGATAAAGAAATTTTACAAAAAAGGTTTTGAACCGAATCAAAATGGAAAAAGAATACTGGCAGATAAATACAGAAAAATGAATATCCAAATACAAATACTTGAACAAGAATCAAATCATAGAAGGCGAATTTTTGGGGAACATTTTACTTCCACAGCTATTTTTTACAAGTATATTTTACCATATATTAGAAAAGATTTGTACAAATATGTTTGGGTTGATTTATACGCTGGCGAAGGTAATTTGATTTTGCCGATATTAGATATAATCCCTAAAAATAAGAGATGTGAATTTTTTAATGAAAGAATTTATCTATTTGATATACAATATAATAATGTTAAAAAAGCAATTGAAAAAGCAGTTTTCTATGGCATTCCGACAAAAATTGCCGAGAGAAATATCACTCAACAAGATACTCTAAAAAACTTTCCTAAACAATTATTAAATTTTAAATATCCTTTATTTCATATTACAAATCCACCATATCTTTATATCGGTTATATTGTAAAACATGGCGGTAGAAACTTATCATATTTTCAGGGTGAAAATGAGGGGTATCAGGATCTTTACCAGATTGCTCTTATAAATGACGCCAAAAATTATTTAGATAAAATGATTTATATAATTCCATCAAATTTTTTATTTAGTGATTCTGGTTCAAATAAAATCCGAAAAGATTTCTTTAAGTTTTATGACATAAAAAAAATGTTTCTTTTTGAAGACAAAATTTTTGAACATACAGGAACCAATGTAGGTATTTTCTTTTTTGAAAAGAAAAAAATATTTGGTAATAGCAAAATTATTTTTTCTGGTGTTAAAATAAAAAGCGGTGATAAAAAGCAAAAAGAATATGTTTTAAAACCAGAAAACAATTATCGGATAGAAAGTAAATTTGAAAAATTTGTAAAAAATTATAAGTCAAGCAAGCCATTGAAAATTAAGTTTTATATTACAAATGATGATATAGTACAAAATAGAGGGCAAGAAACTGTGAAAGTGATAAATGCAAATAAGTATAATGGTAAAATTTATGAAAAAGAAGAAATTTATGTTTCCAATATCTTTAAGAAAGAGATTTTATCAAACAATTTATTTATCAGAACTGTTGATACGGGAAATTTAGATGGCAGAGTAGGTTTATATAATATAAAAGATGTTTTTGGGACTGATGGTATATATGCTGCCACTCCTTTTAGAACTCATCCAATCCAGATTTTTTTAACACCAATTTTAAATTGTAATAAACAAAAATTACTTTTGGATTATTTTAATATTTTATTGGAATATTTTAGAAAAATTGATGATAGTGAATTTATGACGACATTTAAATATTCAGAAGCAGAATATACAAGAAAATATTTAGGGTTAACAAAAGCAAAGCATCTCATTCAAACATTTCCTTTTTTGGAACTAATGGAAAATCAAAAAGAAGAATTTACAAAAATAATTAAGAGTAAAGATACGAAAGAATTGATAAAGTTTGTGTCACAAAATCACAGAAGTTTATCTTTATTTTAGAGAGGTATCATGAACAGTTGGATTAAAAAAAGTATTGAGTTGACTACGGGACAATTTTATCTTGATAATCTTTTAGAAATATATCCACCATATGAAACAAGTAGAGGATTAAGTGTTGATAAAGAAACCCAAAAATTGAAAAATTTTTACGATTATCGACCTGAAAAACGGCTATAAACACTGTTTTTTTGATACGGCTCGTCGGAACCACTATAAAATATATTTGCAAATTCATTCAAATCAAAGGTTTGACCTTTGAAATTGCTCTTTGAATTTTGAAA
>JBFLWK010000028.1 GCA_040757695.1 Elusimicrobiota bacterium | reverse complement strand
GCTTTCACGTCAATTTTTTATAGGTTCCTTTATAATATGTCTCAGCATTTATTAGCAAGCGTGTCTGATGAATCAGACCACCCTATTTCTCATTAGAGAAATGGGAAATTTGCCAAACTACAGTCAGTAATTTTGGCTGTTCGCTGGTCTATTAGTTCCCAGAGCCTGGCTGCTCGTTCATCTATTTTAGCTGTTCGTTCATATGTTTTAGCTATTTCATCATCTATTTTGGCTATTCGTTCATCTATCTTAGCTATTCGTTCATCTATCTTAGATGTTCGTTCATCTATCTTAGCTGTTCGTTCATCCATCTTAGCTGTTCGTTCATCCATCTTAGCGAGCAACTCATTGGTTTCTCGCCTGCCTTCTTCTATCATCTGCTGGGTTCTTTTATTCCCTTCTTCTATCATTCTCTTTGCACGTTCATCTTCTTTTTCTATCATTTTGTTTGTTTGCCGAGAAAGAATAGAATTTTGGAGAAGCACAAATAATCCTAAAATTAAGCCAAAAGCTATTATTTCCATATATCCCCCGTTTTGTATCACTATATAAAAAATTGTTTTAGTTTGTCAAGAGGCCGTAAAAAATTCCTGTGTTTTGTAGCGTCCCATTTTATATGGGACGAGACGACCGATACCTGCCCGCCCACTCCCCGAACTGTCAGTAAACAGGCTCATGGCAGGCGGGTAAAATCGGTCGCTACATTTATTTCAATCCTGTAAATCCTGTCAGAGTCTTTTATTTTTGCCGACTGTCGTGCCAAAGGCAGATCCGCCTTGGCGGAAAGTCGGGTATAAATCTTTTTTTACTCTCCACTTTAGTGGGCTTGTTTATTTTTTCTGTGTTCTCAGTGGCAATCCTTTCAATTCCAGATACAATAAATTAGCCCGAACAAGTTCGGGACTCCAATAGGGGCAATTCATGAATTGCCCCTACTTGGAATGACAGCCTAGACACTTTTAGAAATGGAGTTCCATTGCTTGTAGTGGGCATGCAGGGATACAGAGTTCACAGGCGATACATTTCTTATCATCAAAAACTATTTTTCTTGCTGGAGTTGATTTTTTATCAACTATGAATGCGAATGTCGGGCAGATTGTTACGCAGGCACCACAATGTGTACATTTTTCCTCATCACGGGTTACATCTTTGCTTAACGGCTGAATTAAGATACCCAAACTTTCAAGATATTTTATGCCGTTTTTATAGTTGTCAGCAGTACCTTTAAGTTCCATCACAAGCAGTCCTTCTTCATCCGGCATAATAACCGCTTTCAGGATATTGAATTCCAAATTGTAGTCTTTAACAAGTTTGTAGATTACTGGTTTATCACCAAGTTGTTTTGGGAATTTTAATACAATTTTTTTTGATGTCATAGTCGCTTCGCTCCTTATATCACGAATATAAACCGAATGTTAACCGAATATAACCGAATAATTATTTCAGGCTCAATTATTTTCATATTCGGTTATATTCGGTGCTTTTATTCGGTTAATATTCGTTCTTTTAATAGTTTACAGGTCAACTCGGTTTCACTACCTGGCAGTTTCTCTACTGGTTCTGTTAATAAAAACCTGCCTTCTTTCAGCCATTCTTTCAGGATATTTGCAATCTCAACTGCTTTATAGTAAGACGAAAGCGATGCGGTTGGCACTTTTACCAAGCCCGTTTTGCCTTGCAGTTCTATCTCGCCTGATTTCAATTGGGCATAATTTACTTCACCTAAAGAGCCGGCAAGTACTTCAGGATAATTTTTGCTGTAGTCAACAACCTGTGTAAAAATTTCGGTATCTTTGATTGCTGTGAATTTCGCTATTTCTTCGTCTAAAACAGGTATCGGGATACCGATGCCGATGGTAAGTGTGACGCCGTAGCCAAGCATACTGGTTCCACGAAGCCATTTATGGCTCATCTGTTTTAAGTCGCCAATTACCGCAATAGTTCCTGCAGGCGCTTGCGGGATACCATTATGTTTTCGTTTTACCGTCGGGTTATGTTGAGTACCCTGCCAGGCGATAAAACCAACGCCACCGCCTAAAAATATTTTTGTACCAATACCGATTGTTCTGTAATACGGGTCTTTTAATAGCGGTGAAAGTTGACCTGCAGAGCAGTATGTAGCATTACCGAGATTGGGCTTCAAGACACCCATATATGTATAGATTGTTTTATCAGATAAATTAACTCCGCAGTTATAGTTCTGGTAACAATTTCTGATATTGAACAGCACCGCTTCATTGACATCTTTGATATTGATAAATGTTTCCAATTTTTTACGAGGATAGCAATCAGTTCCATATCCTTTAGCAACCAATTTTATATCTTTACCTTTTACAAACTCTTCTATTACATGACCACCGCCGTATATGAATCTACCCGGGTGATACTTATTGCGTGGGTCGTCGGGCGGCAGTGCGGTCGCACCAAGTGAGATATCAACCGCAGCATAGCCGGTGTATGCAGGAACATCGTTTAAGAAACATTCACCTGCACTGAGTTTGATACGCGGTTTGGAATGCCCGATATTTATATAAATACCTGATGAACACATCGGCCCGAAAGTACCGGTTGTTACAACATCTACTTTCTGTGCAGCTTTTTTGATACCTTCTTTTTCTACAAGGTCAATCATTTCTTCTGCATTAAGAATTACCGCTTCGCCGTTTTTAAGTTTCTCGTTAATTTCTGTAATTGTTTTCATAATAACATCAGTGATTTATTTTTGTCACTGCCTCCTACTCAAATAGTGCTGTTGATATATATCGTTCTGCGGTATCCGGTAGAATCACAACAACCAATTTGTTTTTAGTTTCTGCCCGTTTTGCAACTCGCAGCGCTGCAGAAACAGCCGCACCTGACGAAATACCAGCTAACAATCCTTCTTCTTTTATCAACATCTTTGCTGTAGAAATTGCTTCAGCATTTGTAACCTTTATTATCTCATCAATAATTTTTCGGTTAAGCACTTCTGGAATAAATCCCGCACCAATACCTTGTATTTTATGTGAGCCGGCTTTTTCACCGGATAAAACTGCTGAATCGGATGGCTCTACTGCGATAATTTTTACAGATGGTTTCCGTTTTTTTAATATCTCGCCAACACCTGTAAGCGTACCACCTGTGCCGACACCAGCAACAAAAATATCTATTTTACCATCAGTATCATTCCAGATTTCTTCCGCAGTTGTTTTACGATGCATCTCAGGGTTTGCAGGATTTTTGAACTGCTGCGGGATAAACGCATTCTCTTTCCTGGCAAGTTCTTCGGCTTTTTTTACAGCACCTGCCATACCTTCGTTACCAGAGGTTAAAACAATTTCGCAACCGAACGATTTTAATAATGCCTGTCGTTCAACTGACATTGTATCAGGCATTGTAAGTATAAGATGATAACCTTTCACCGCACAAGCAAACGCAAGTGCGATACCGGTATTGCCTGATGTTGGCTCAATAATTACCTGACCTTTTTTTAATGCCTTTCTTTTTTCAGCATCGTTGAGCATTGCAATACCGATTCGGTCTTTTATTGATGAACACGGATTATAAAACTCCAGTTTTGCCACTACTTCTGCATAACAATCCTGTATGAGTTTATTCAGACGAACCAATGGTGTATTCCCAATCAATTCAATTACATCTTTTGCTATTTTCATTGTTTTCGTTGTTTTCTTTTTTGCAGGTCAGATACAACTTTGAGTCGGGTAAGCGCTTTTTGTAAGGATAGTTGTGTCTGTATTAAATCTTCATCTGAAATTTTTAGTTTCTGTTCGGCTCGCTGTTTAGCAAGTTTTACTCGTTCAATATCTATTTCTTCAGCTGATTCTGCGGTTTCACACAAAACCACAACATTTTTTGGATGAATCTCTGCAAACCCGCCTGATATAGCAAATAATTCTGTATTTTCACTATTTTTTATTCTAAGCTCGCCTGGGGTCAGCATTGCTAAATAATCAATATGCCCGGGTAGAACACCGAGTTCACCTTTTGCTGCTGGCACAACCAGAAACTCAACATCTTTTTTATATGCGACTTTTTCAGGTGTGATAATTTCAAGTATGAATGTTTTCATATTAAGACACGCGAATTATCGCTAATCAAACGCTAATAATCGCGAATATCTGCGTTACATTCGCGACCATTTGCGTTGTTTCATTATTTGCGTTTATTCGCGTTCCTTTATTTCATCTATAGAGCCTATCATATAAAATAATTGTTCAGACACAGTATCGTGTTTGCCGTCTATAATTTCTTTGAAGCCACGGATTGTTTCTTTCAATGACACATATCTGCCTTTTGTGCCTGTGAACTCTTCAGCAACAAAAAACGGCTGGGATAAGAATTTCTGTATTTTTCGGGCACGAGCAACGATTATTTTATCTTCGTCTGATAGTTCGTCAACACCTAAAATCGCAATAATATCCTGCAGGTCCTTGTAGCGCTGCAAAATTTTCTGGACATTTCTTGCAGTATTGTAATGTTCTTCGCCGACGATTTTCGGGTCAAGTATTTTTGATGATGAATCCAGCGGGTCAACTGCAGGATAGATACCGAGTTCTACAATCTGGCGAGAAAGCACTGTGGAAGCATCCAGATGCGAAAATGTTGCAGCAACACCGGGGTCGGTTAAATCATCTGCAGGCACATAGATTGCCTGAACTGATGTGATAGAGCCCTGTTTTGTAGATGTGATTCGTTCTTGAAGCAGTGCCATTTCCGTCTGTAAAGTTGGCTGGTAGCCAACTGCAGAAGGCATTCTGCCTAACAGTGCAGATACCTCGCTACCTGCTAATACATATCTGAATATATTATCAATAAACAGCAGCACATCCTGTCCTTCTGTATCTCTGAAATACTCCGCCTGAGTTAAAGCGGTAAGCCCTACACGGAATCGTGCACCTGGTGGTTCATTCATCTGCCCGAATACAAGCACTGCTTTATCTATAACTTTAGAGCGTTTCATTTCAAACCATAAATCGTTCCCTTCGCGGCTTCGTTCTCCAACACCGCCGAATACCGAGACACCACCGTGATGTGTTGCGACATTATGTATAAGTTCCATTATGATAACTGTTTTACCGACACCCGCACCACCAAAAAGTCCAACCTTGCCACCTTTCTGGTATGGTTCTAACAGGTCTATTACTTTGATACCGGTTTCAAAAATTTCAGGTGTAGTTTTTTGTTGAATGAGTGCTGGTGGTGGCGTATGGACTTCTCTGTAAGTATCTGATTTGAGTGCGCCTAAATGGTCAATTGATGTTCCCAAAATATTCATTACGCGTCCCAGGCAGGTTCTACCTACGGGCACCTTGATTGGTGTTTCTGTATCTATTGCGTCCATACCTCTTGATAGACCGTCTGTTGGTGAAAGCGAGATACATCTAACAACGCTATCGCCTATATGTGCGGAAACCTCTAAAGTAATTTCTTTTCTAATACGGGATTCTTCGCCCGATAAATCTGGGTCAGAATGACGCTTCGTGTCAATTTTTATTGCATTAAAAATTTTGGGCAGATTTTGTTTAGAAAATTCGCAATCAACGACAGGACCAATTATCTGAATAACTTTTCCTTTATTCACATCACACTTCCTCTTTTACTCGCCCAGCTCATTTATTCTACGCCACTTCAGTGGCGGTTAAACCGACGCTAAAGCATCGTAGAATTTTCTACCAAACTTCCGCTGCAGATACTATTTCTGTTAGTTCTTTTGTTATCTGTTGTTGACGGACTTTATTAAGTTGTAAAATTAGACCGTCTATCAGTTCGGCTGCATTCTGGGTTGCATTTTCCATCGCATTTCGTCTGAATGCCAACTCTGATGTATATGCAGAAAGCAAGATTCTATAGATTTCTGATTTGATATATCTGTGTAATAATGTATCAATCAGTTTTTCTTTAGCAGGTTCATAAATATAATCAAATTCATCTCGTTCTGTTTCTATCACACTTTTTTCTATTGGCAGGAGTTGTTTTACAACGACATTCTGTATAAATAATGATTTGAATTCAGTATAAACTATTGAGAAGTTATACAGGTTATTTTTTAAGAATGATTTCAGAATTTCGTCCGCGATAATTTCTGATTGAACTGCCGAGAAACTCTTGAAAATGTCAAAATACTCGTGGCTGATTGTAATTCTACTATCACTGAGTTTTCTCAGCCAATCTTTTCCTTTTTTACCGAGCACAAACAACTCAAAATTTTTATTTTTATTAGATTGGACAACTTCAACCATTTTTCTTAAGATATTGGTATTATACGAGCCACAGAGTCCTTTCTCAGATGTAATCACTAACAAGCCTTGTTTATCTTGATGCCCATAGTCAAAAAACGGATGTTCTATATCTATATTCCCTCCCCTTTTTTTGAATAAGTTAAAAAGCAGTTCTTGAATTTTTTGTGAGTATGGTTTTGCAGAAACAATATTTTTTTGTGCTTTTATGAATCTTGCCTCTGAAATCATTTTAAGCGCCTTTGTTGTCTTTTGTATCGCTTTTGTAGAACCGATTTTTCGTCTAATATCCCGTAATGTTGCCATTGGTATTCTAATGCCTAGGAATTTCAATGTAGCCGTGAACTTGGTAGACGGCAATTAATTGCCGTCTACTTACGGTGATTGAAAATCACCGACTACAATTTATGTTTGTAGTTACTCCGACTTGTCGGAGCCTAACTTGTTTTTACTCCCCTTTTATTCCCCACTTTAGTGGGCTTGTTTGTTTTTACCGACTGAAGTTCTTATACCGTTACCTTCTTGTTTGCGCTTTATATTCTTTTATTGCGTTCTTTATTTTATTGTTGAGTTCTTCAGAGATTTCTCTTTTATCTTTTAACTCGTTCAGTATTTCAGGATAGTTCTGCTTAAAATGTTCCAATAAATCCCTTTCAAACTTTTTAATATCTTCTACTACAATTTCATCAATATATCCGAGAATACCGCTTGCTATAATAATTATCTGTTTTTCAACTGGCAAAGGTTCATACTGGTTTTGTTTCAGCAGTTCAACCATTCGTTTGCCGCGTTCCAGTTGTGCTTTTGTAGATTTATCCAGTTCTGACGAGAATTGTGCAAATGTTGCAAGTTCGTTATACTGTGCAATATCCAGCCGCAAACGTCCTGCAACCTGTTTCATTGCTTTTATCTGTGCATTCCCGCCAACACGCGAGACAGACAACCCGACATTTATTGCAGGTCGGATTCCAGAGTAAAACAGTCCGCTTTCTAAATAAATTTGGCCGTCGGTAATAGATATGACATTTGTCGGGATATATGCTGAAATATCGCCGGCTTGTGTTTCTATTATGGGAAGTGCAGTAAGTGAACCGCCGCCGTTTTCGTCTGAAAGTTTACAGGCACGTTCTAAAAGTCGGGAATGCAGATAAAAAACATCGCCTGGATATGCTTCTCTACCAGGTGGGCGTCTCAAAAGTAATGAAAGTTGTCTGTATGCTTGCGCATGTTTTGATAAATCATCGTAGATAACAAGCGCATCTTTGCCTTGCCACATAAACTCTTCTGCAATTGCGCAGCCACTATAAGGTGCGATATAGAGCAGTGGTGCAGGGTCAGCCGCAGAAGCAGATACAAGTATTGTGTAGTCATCTGCACCGTATTTTTTCAGTATCTCAAAAACTGTTGCGATTGTTGATTGTTTCTGCCCGATTGCGACATAGATGCAGATAGGTCTATTTTTTTCATTTTTTTGGTTGATTATTGTATCAATCGCAATTGCTGTTTTGCCAATCTGTCTATCGCCAATAATCAATTCTCGTTGTCCGCGACCTATTGGAATCATAGAATCAATCGCTTTTATACCCGTTTGTAAAGGCACTTTTACAGGCTGACGTTCTGCAATACCTGGCGCAACAACCTCTATCGGTCTTTTTTTAGCACATTTCGGGTTATCTCTACCATCAAGTGAGTTACCTAACGGGTCTATGAGCCGACCAATAAGTTCCTCACCAACTGGTACTTCCATTATTCGCTTGGTTCGTTTTACAATATCGCCCTGTTGAAGCAGTTTCTCATCACCAAATAAGATACAGCCAACCTCTTCTTCTTCAAGATTTACCGCCATACCAAAGATATTATTGGGAAATTCTACCAGTTCGTTAACACAAACATTTTCTAATCCCTGTAGTCGTGCAATTCCGTCACCGACTGAAACGATGATACCTGTTTCAGAAATTGTAACATCTTTAGTTTTTTTAAATGATGCGATTTTTTCTTTTAATATCTCTGTGATTTCTACTGCTTTCATTTCAGAAATTCCTGACTTATTGAGTTTATTTTCGCTCTTATACTGCCATCAATTACTAAATTCTCGCCTTCACCTGCTTTTATTATAACTCCACCAAGCACTGATTTATCTATCTTCTGTGTTATCAGAATATTTTTATCTGTAAGTTGGACAAGCATATTTTTTATTCTTTCTAATACTGGTTTTTCAAGTTGGAATGCTGAAATAATTGTTGCTGGCAGAATGTTTTTTGACCGCCAGATTAACTGCTGATATTTTTCGTGAATATATGGCAGAAGATGAATCTGCCGTCTATGAATAAGAATGAATAACAGGTTTAAAAGTATTTCTGGCAACTCCTGAAAACTATTTTTTATCAAATCTGTTTTTGCCGTATTATCAACAAACGGGTTGGCAAAAAAACTATATACATCCTCTTTATCAAAAAGCGTGGCTATTTTGTCCAATGACCTGTTAATTTTGTCTATCTGGTTTGTTTCAGTAGCCAACTGAAACAATGCTTTTGCATATTTTGTTGAATCCTGTTTTCTCATTGTTTTATTTCTGATGACAACTCAGCCAAAAATTGGTCTATTATCTGTATCTGTATATCTGTATCAATTGTTTTTTCTAAAATTTTTTCAGCAATAGATATTGCTACTGGCACTATTTCTCGTCTTAACTCAAGTTTGACCGTTTCTTTTTCCTGTTCAATTTGTTTTTTGGCAAGTTCAAGAATCTTTTTTGCCTCGTTGCTTGCAGCCTGTATCAATTTTTGTTTTTGTTCGTCAGCTGAAACAGCTGATTGCTTAATCAATTCCTGCGCTTTTTTATCAATATCTGCGAGCATTTTTTCATATTCTGTTTTAAGTTTTGCGGTTTCCAGTTTCATGTTTTCGCTATCTGAAATATTTTTTGCGATCTCGTTTTTTCGTTTTGCTAAAATATCAACAAGCGGTTTCCATGCGATTTTCCATAATATAAAAACAGCCAATAGAAAAGTAACAACCTGAACAAGTATAATATAGATATCAAATTGTAACATAAAAATTCACGAATAACACATCACGAATGATATCACGAATTAACACGAACGAGATTGCTTCGGCTTCGCCTCGTAATGACATCTTGCAGTTATTTGTGCCTTGTTCGGGATGTTTGCTGTTATTCGTGCGATTCTATTCGTGATTATTGGACAAAGTATTTTGTAAACGGGTTGGCAAACAGCAGTATGATGCTGATAAAAAGCACATACAGAACCAGTGATTCAATAAATGCAAGCCCGATAATCATTGAAAGTTGCAACTGCCCGCCTGCTTCCGGCTGACGAGCGATACCTTCAAGCGCCTTTCTGATAGCGAGCATCTGCATAATAGCGCCTACTATTCCCATTGCTACAAGCCCGAGTGCAGCAATCATAACCGATTTTGTAAAAAAATCGGCTGCACCTTGTTGTAAAACAACCGCAGATGTTTCCGCTATTTGCTCCTCTGCAAAAATAACCGAAGGTAGAAAGGTAGAAAGGTAGAAAGGTAGAAGGATATACCGTTTCCAACTTCTTGCTTCTTGCTTCTTGCTTCTTGCTTCCATAACTTCCATAACTTCCATAACTCCCCCTTTTCAATGTTCCGACTTCACAGCACCTGCAATATATATCATGCTTAAAATCAGAAATATCAATGCCTGAATAAATCCGACCAAAATCGCCAGAATGATTATAACCGGTCTTAAAAACAGTGGCATTATCAAAATCGTTTTGGAAACCCCAGGCAGCAAAAAAAATGTAATCACCAATCCACCTAATACACCTAATAGCGTTTCTTTTGCGAATACATTACAAAACAAACGCAAAGATAATGAAAACGGACGAACAAACTGGCTAATCAGTTCAATAAAAAAAATCAGGATATTGACGGGCATCATCCATAATGGCAATCCAGGTATAACAAACTTTTTAATATATCCGAGTTTATGTTTTGCAACACCTTGTATATTATAGTAAATGAAAATGGTAAGTGCAAGTGCGACTGGGATATTCAAATTTGAGGTTGGTGAAATCATACCCGGAATAACACCTAATACATTAGCAACAAAAATGAACAGAAAGACGCCTAAAAATAGCGGATAAAATCGTTTTGCTTCAGCACCTATTACAGTATCTGCTAGATTGAACACCCATTCAAAAACGGTTTCTACAAAATTCTGCAGTCCTTTTGGAATAATTGATATTTTTGTGACGGCTAATATAGACAAAACAAAAATTATACACCAGGCAATCAAAGCCATCAAAATTGCTGTCGGAATATATGGTATATGAAATTCTACCGCTTCTTTAACAATCTGCATCTTTTCGCTTCGCTCACCGAGAATAAATTCTCGGCTACATTGTGGTGTGATGCTGCAACCACAGACACGGAGATTAAAATCTCCGTGTGGTCTTGCATCTTATTGCCTCAACACATATCATAAACATCGGGATTGCGAACCCGGCTAAAAGTGCGATAACATTCGCGTTTAATTTTAACAAAATATAAAATAATATTATGATAATTGCGAACTTAATAATTGTTCTAACAAAGTATTTCTGTAGATTAAGATTTTTAGTTGTAAAAAAAATCGCTAATATATTTAAGAGTCCCAAAATAACGCCACCTACAAGCCCAAGTGTGATTGTTCTATTTTGGAAAATAACAGATATTACTACTGCAACAATTACCGTCTCAAGTATAATTATTTTTTTGGAAATTTTTTTATCCCCTTCGCTTCGCTCACCGAGAATGAATTCTCGGCTACATTGTGGTTTGATGCTTCGGGCATAACCATCCCGAATAAATTCGGGATATGCCCTCGCATCATTTTTTTATTCTTTTTATTTTTCTGCTTGACAAAATTCATATTTTTTGTTATAATTATTTGTAGGAGGTAATGTTATGCCAAATGTATATGAACAGGTAAAACAGGCGCTACAGGATATTGTTGCACCTGAGATAAAAGCATTACAGGTAGAAATTAGGCGGCTTGATGAAAAAATTGATTCAGTCCACAGTGCAGTCAATTCCGTTCGCAGTGAATTACTATCAGAAATAAGACGAGTGGATGAAAGAATTAATGCATTGGATGAAAGAATTAATGCATTGGATGAAAAAATTGAAACAGGGCTTGAATTCAGAGAAAGATTTGCTGCGCTTGAAGCGAAAGTTGCCGCATTAGCCGCTTCCAGTTCACGATAATTTTTCATTTTTTATTTCTTTGAAAACGGAATAAATCCCGCTTGCCATTCCTATTGCCGTAAAAATTATTGTGAATACAGGATGTGTCTTAAAAATTCTATCTAAAAAAATTCCAATCCCCAACCCAACAATAACTGACAGAAGAAAAACAAATCCAAAAGATGCTGCAGAAACCAGATTGTAGATATTTTTCATTCTATATCTATATTGTTAATTTTTCTTTTTTTTACTTTTAGCAGCCTTTACAGGTCGGCTAGATTGGCTTTGTGATAATAATTTTTTTGCTCGTTCAATATTTGTTTTTGATTGCTGGTGTTCTGGATTTAACTCCAGTACTTTCTGCCAGTTCTCAATCGCCTGTTTGTAGTTACCTTTTTTGAATGCATCCTGCCCAAGCATAAAATACTTTTTCATTAGTTCCTTTTTATCATCTTGAATAGTTGATGCTGGCACAGCAGGTTTTTCAACAGGTTTAGTTGCTGGTTTCTGGTCTGTAATAACGCTTACTTGAGGTTTTGAGAGTGGGGGGGAGGGAGTTGAAGATTCTATTTCTTTTCGTTCTGCTTTTACAAGATACGAGTCCGGTGTTATGACAACCACCACCCGTCTGTTTTCTGGCTGGCCTGAACTCTGGTCAGTTTCAAGTTTGATTGGCTGAGTATCCGCATAACCGATAGATTCAAATCTTCGGCTGTTTAATCCGTTATTAGTAAAAAATTTTACAACACTAGCAGCTCTTGCGGACGACAATTCCCAGTTAGATGGATACATTGCACTTCTAATAGGTAGCGAATCTGTATGCCCTTCAATAGAAATTTTTCGTTCTGCAATTTCTTTATAATTCAACAGACCTGATATTTTGGATAGTACCGGGAATGCTGCGTCTCGTAAATCTGCTTTACCCAAATCAAACAACAGTTTATCTTTAAAACTTATCTCTACACCTTTTGATGTTAGTTTAACATTAACCTGCTGTTGTAAATTTTCTGCATTGATAGATTCCTGTACCATTTCTGCAAGTTGTTTCATTGTTATTCTATCACTTTTAGCGAAATACTGTGTTAGCATTTCTAATTTTACTTTGTCCAGAGTTGATAGAGACAGCAGAACTGCGAAGAATGCAAACAACAGCGTTACCATATCAGAGTAAGATAACAGCCATGCATCGCCTTCATCTTCTTGTTTTTTGTGTAAATCAACAAAACTTGGTAATGCCATTTTACGGTTTTTCTTCTTTTAGTTTGAGTAATTTTTCGCGTTGACGCGGCGGGACATAACCTGATAACTGGTCTCTGATATATATCGGATGCTGTTTTTTCAGAATATACATAACGCCTTCTATTTCCATTTTACCAATCCGAAAGTTAAGTTCTGCTTGATGTTGAACTTTGTTACCCATCGGATTGAATATAAGATGTGCCAGTATCAAGCCATAGAATGTAGTTATTAGTGCAAGTGCTAGAAAGGGACCGATTTTATCCGGCGATTCACTCATTATCCGTAACATAAAAATTAGTCCAACAAGTGTTCCAACCATACCGAACGCAGGTGCTGTTCTGCCCATTGTTCTGAAAACATAATAGTCAATCATCTCCCGATCATATCTTCGTTGAACACTCAATTCCAGAAATTGCATTATTTCTTCCGGCTTATAGCCGTTGATAGCCATATTTATTCCATCTCGGATTAAGTTTTCAGATTTATATGTTTTCAGTTTTTCTTCCAATCCGGGTATACTTTTTTGGATATTTATCTGGCTGAATTCACAAATTTCGTCAATCACTTTGATAAAATTGAACTCTCTACGGGTAAAGACAACAAAAAATGCTATGAATCCACGAACCAGATGTGACATCGGATGCGCGACAAGTGTGGCTGCGATAGTGCCACCCATAACAAGTAGAAAAGATGGCAGATTGATGTACATATCCCCGACTGATTTGATTTTACTCGGGTCTTGCGTAGAAACACCAATAATAGACCAAACCATCAAGCCGACACCAATAATAATCCCGAAAATTGTAGTTGGCATTTTTTACCTTTTTTTATATCTGTCAAGCGCTGCTTTTACTTCCTCCATATCAGGGTTCAACTGTAATGCGGTCTGCCATGATTCTACCGCTTTGTCCGTCTGACCTATTGTAAAATAGATTGAACCTGCAAGCGCATAGCCTAATGCGGTTTCCTGTTTTGCTAACGATTTCTGAACCGCATCTAATGCTGGTTTGTATTTTTTTGCATAATAAAACTTTTGTGCTTGATGTAAATCATTTATAACTTCTTCGTTAACTGCTGACTGCTGTGATTTTGATGTTTCTGCCTCAATAGATTTTTTAACATAATTTGCTACCCTTGTTGATTCTGTTGGTGCTTCTTTTTGTCGTGCAACATCAAGGTTCATATCTACATAACTGGGGTCAAGCACAAGTTCCATTTCCTCACCACCTTCTTTAACTTTTAGTTTCATATACTGCTGCATAGCCGCATCCTTTTGGGCTGGTGGCTCCTCTGAAGTTTCAGAAGTCGTCTCTTCTGTCTCTTCTGTTTCTTCTTGCTCTGTTTCTGTTTCATCAGCACTTTTTTCAACTTTTTTCTTATCGCGGGTTAGCTGCTTTAGCTGATTAGCAAGTTTTTCAACTTTTTTAGTTAGTTCGGATATCTGCTGTTCTGTTGCGGTAGTTAAACTGCTTACTGCTACAGAAAGGTCTACTGCTACAGAAAGGTCTTGATATTGACTCTCTAATGATTTCATTTTATCGTTAAGCGAATTGTACTTGCTGAGTAATTGTGATGCTGATTCTTTCAGGATATCTAATGTCTTTCCGTATTCGTCTAATTTTTTTAATATCGTTTGCTGGTCAGTAGATTCAGTTTTTTCCTGCGCGCCAATTTTTACAGAACTAACAATAAAAATACTAAGGCATATAATTAAACCGTAATAACGATATTTCATACGATAAACTCCCTGCTTTTATGTTGCTGGTTTTACCAACTGCGATGTTTGTTACAGGCACGATTGAGATACCAGCAGCAACTGAAACATTTTTTGTGATATCGGACTCTAATCTTAATCCGAATACAGTGAGTCCTGTTGTTCCCATACCGGAACCAAAAATTTTACCCGCACTTATCTCTGTTGCTAACCAATCCCGTCTGAGTCCTTCTTTAGTATCTACCGGGATAAGCGAAACCCTTACTCCAAGCCGACCAAAAATACCCAGAGGACCTAGTTTTTTAGAAGAAACCATTGTCACAGTAGATGTAGAGGCACCACTGTAAAGACAGAGAAATCCAGCAGTTATTGTGAATCTCGTTTTTTCGCCTGCGGTTGTTTTCTGCGAGATTCTTAAATCTGTCGTATAATAATTTGCATACTGCGGAACGGACATACCAGTAGTAGCGGTTTCACCAAGTTGTATGCCTGAAATTCCAAACCCCCAATCTACACCTGTAAGTTTAGGTTTTGGTGGTTCCAGTTCCAGTTTTGTTAAATCAGCGACACATTTAACTTCTTCACTCCAAGCAATCGCCATTGAGTCCGCCTCAAATATCCGCAAATTCAGATACACATTATTTGCAGTAACAAATAGTTCGCCTTCTAAAAAACCATCCAATTTAAGTTTCTGCGATATTTCTTTTATTTCATCAGTTGTTTGAAAGCCGGTTGTAAAACTGATACTATCTTTTTTAGAAACAACTTTTAACGGTTTTACTTCAGGTGTATAAACTAATATCGGTTTCGTAAGTTGAAGAAATGCGGACTCTATCTTGCCTTGAATCTGTCTGAATAATGGCGGTGAAACATTCCGTCTGTCTACTTTAAGTGAATAGAATGCAATTCGTCTGATTTCGGGTTTAAGTTTGGCAATTTTTTCCGGTAAACCTTTCAGAGATATATCCACCATATCTAAAATACTATCATCTGTTATTTCGGCAACAGATACACAAGCAAACAAAATACATATCAGATAAGAAATCGCTAGTTTTCTATAAAACATTTTTTGAAATCAATTTTACCAAGTTTTGCTAATTCACGTATTTTCTGAGTAATAAGCCGCCGTGCAGCTTGAACTTCGTCAACTGATATTTCACCTGCTTCCTCAAGTGCTTTCAGCCCATCGCTTACTATAATTTTTGTTCGTGTCGGCAAATTATTTAACAGTTTATTTTTTAATTCCGGTGTTGAATTAGTCAGCGACTTTGTAATTATATCTCTATCAATTCCCCTGAGGATTTCTGACAGCACTTTATCCGGCAACCGAACGAGTTGGTCAAAGGTAATGTATATCTTACGAAGTTCTTCGGCAAGTGAGATATCATGCTCAGCAATTGTTGTAAGTATTTCCTGCTCTTTTTCAGGCGATGAATTGTCTAAAATATTCACCAATGCATCTATCCCATCAGTTGTTACATATTTAATTTTTTCTACTTCTAATGCTTTCCTGGCAAGTTTATCCGCAATATCACTGTACGCTGAAACAGGTATCTTCTTGAGTTTACCCATTTCAACCGGTAATTTTAACTGTTTTTCTGATGGTAAATCTTTGAGTATAGAATTGGTAATTTCCGGTGGAACCTGCGCTAATACTATTGCTATAATACTTACAGGCTCATCTTTGATAAT
Source organism: Elusimicrobiota bacterium (assembly GCA_040757695.1). Classification (NCBI taxonomy): domain Bacteria; kingdom Pseudomonadati; phylum Elusimicrobiota; species Elusimicrobiota bacterium. The sequence goes on along the minus strand of JBFLWK010000028.1, from coordinate 8,741 downwards.
ATGAAATATCTGTTCTGGCGTGAGTTGTTTTAAAAACTGAAACATATCCGCTTGCCCACTACCAGTTTTTTCTGCTTTTACGGATTGTTCTTTCTGATATTCTTCTCTAAATTTTTTGAATGTTTCTATCAGTCCTTCTTTGTCTATTGATACCATTTGATTCATCGCAAATTCAACTTTAGATGCGATATCCTGACCGAGATGTTCTGAAAGAAGTTCTATAAGTTTCGGGTCAGTCGCTTTCAAAAAGCCAGCAATCTGATATATTCCACCTTCTTTATCAACTTCAACCCATCTCTTAAAAATTTCACTTGCTAATTCAGGATTACCAATGAGTGTGGTTACCATCAGTTGTCTTAATTCGTAAAAAATATCTTTTCTATCTTGTGAGAGGGAGGATGGTTCAGATTTAGTGCCTAATGGTAATTCTAACGGCTGCTTCTCTGATGGTGTTGTGCCTTCCGGCAGGGGGGGTAGCCGAGCGGTATCCATTTGACTTCTCATTGGGAGGGGGGGGAGTCGTAAGCCATATGATGGGTGTGGGAACATTCCTTCGGCTGCCTTTTTCGTTTTTATTATGTTTATTACCTGTAGCAGTATAATTACAAAAAGTAAAAGTGCTAAAACTGTACCACCAAAATACAAATACGGATATATTTCAGTTATTGGACTTTTAGGCTCTTTTGCTGGTATTTCTTCTTTTACAATACCTGCTGATTCAACTGGCGGTGGGAAAGACAAAACCTTTACGGTAAGTGTATCACCACGGGTTTCATCCAGTCCTGCACGAGTTTTTACGATTGTTTTTACAAACTCAATATCTTTTGCCAAAAAAATTTTCTCATCTAATAAAACGGTTAATTCTATATATTTGATTTTGAACCTATCTGAAAATACCCATTGGTCAATAATAAATCGGTCAACCTCGCCACTACCACTTACCGATGGTGAAACCGGTAGTCCGGGTAGTGCTACTTCTTCCTCGTCGTAAATCCCCCCTCCTGCCGATTCACCTGTTTTTGCCGATTTCTCTTTTATCGGAATTCGTTCAAGATGAGATTTTACATTTACTATAAAGCTACCTTTTTTGTAATAATTGTTTAGAAGTTCTTCTATCTGAGATTGTATTCGGTCTGAAACAGCGTTTTCTCGGCGGGTTAGTTCCAAATCCGGCTGTTCTTGAAGTAACTGGCTTTTAAGGAGTTGAAGTGATGATGTACACAACAGCAATAACAAACAAACCGCTAACTTGAACTTAACAGTATTTTTAGCCATATAATTTTATTATACCAAAAAATCTCATTTTGTCAAGCACTTTTTTAATTATTATAACAAAATTTTACAAAAATAGCAATAAAAAAAAATCTAGCTAGGTTTACTTCTGTGATATAATGAAAAGGGTTGTCTATTCTGTTTTGATAAACAGGCGGGTGAGTAGTGCCTTGACGCAATATTCCGCGGGTTCAGGAGCAAGCACTGCGAGTGTTTCACGGTCTGTATAAACAATTTTGCCTGATTCTATATCTGTTATCTGAACTGTTATTAGATACTTATCACCAAGTTTGCCGAAATTGCCTGTTAGAATATAATTCACATTCAGTAGTTTTCCTATCTGAACTATGCATTCTGAGGTTGTGCAACCTGTTTGCTGAAAACCCTGCTCTGCTAAGATTCTGTCCATATTGTTTCTATCAAGTAGATTGAACTGCTCATTTTTGAGTATTTCTTTCCTGAAAAATGTGGATAAGAACACCGCATCTGAAACTGCGACAGGTGAGATTGCGCGTAAATCTACTACTGCAAAATTTATTTTACCGGTATCATCTCGCTTGAATACCAGTTTGGTTTCTTTTTCATATAGTGATATTGTTGAAAAAGTCAATTTACCACAGAGTTCACAGAGAAAACAGAATTCTTAATTCTCAATTCTTAATCCTGCGATTTTCTCTCCGTGTTCTCCGTGTCTTTGTAGTGAGGTTTTTCAACGGTCTTATATTCCTTAATCTCCTAATCTCTCAATCTCTTAATCTCTCTGGTTAACCTCTTGACAAAATTATTCTTTTTTGGTATACTATTTTTAGAGGTGATATTATGAAAACGATTACCCATCTTGACAAACCAATTAAAATCGCCACTCCGCTTACATTGATATCTCAACAAGAATATGATTCCATGGTTGAGACATTGGAAATTTTAAGCGATAAAAAGATTCTTTCTCGTATAGAATCTGCAGTTCAAAATATCCGTAAAGGAAAAATATTTTCTCATAAACAGGTTTTTAGACACAATCCGAATGACAAAATATAAACTTGCCTATTCTCCAGAAGCAAAAGAAAGTATTGAAAACCTTCCTTGTAATCTCAAAAATATTGCAGAACGAATTCTGATAAATATCTCTGAAAATCCGTTCGGAGGCACCAAACTTATTGGTAAACTTCGTGGACTTTATTCTGCACGAGTTACCAGACGATACCGTATTATCTACCATATCAACACTTCTTCTAATACAATTTTTATAATTGATGTAATTCATCGGAAAGAGTCATATCGTTAACATTTTATTGGACCTGTCCCTTTTTCCTCATTATTGCGTTTACCAAAACCGCATGTAACAGGTAGACGGCAATTAATTGCCGTCTACTACTTTTTGTTGAGCCGACTCTCCAGCTCTTCTATCTTCTTTTGCTGCTCCTTGACCGCTTCTACCAATACCGCCACCAAATGGTCATAATTCAGTGACTTTGCATCTTTTCCGTTTTCCTCATAATCAACCACTTCTGGAATAATTTTTCCAACATCTTCTGCTATAAGTCCAATATCGTGTTTCTGTGTTTCTTTCCAGTCAAAAGAGACACCTTGCAACTGATTGATTTTGTCTAATGCCGCAGAAATGGGTTTTATGTTCGTCTTCCATCTTTTTGATGACCTCGGAGTCCATGCATCTGCAAGTGTTGTTCCACCTACTTTTACCTCTAATGTAGCAGAAGGTGCTGTCGTCCCGATGCCGACATTGCCGCTGTTATAGTAGATGTTACTTCCAGAAGTTGTCCATTGGCTTGAGCTACCTGTGCCTGTGTCATCAACACCATCTGCGAATCCGGCAGGAACATTTTTTAATTTCGTCCAATCAACAGGATTTCCTGAATGCATTTATTGTTCCTGCGACTGAAAAATCTGTGCTATGCAAACCGTCAACCATATCCGCGTTTATTGCATAGCCGGAAGCAGCAAGTCGCTGACGGGGCGTCATTTCCGTATCACTGCCTACCTTCACACCAAGCCAGTAACTTTTATCAAATGCGATATTCAGCGCTGAAAAACTACCGATTGTAACATCAAACAAGCCATTCGTAACTGAAACCGAAGTATGTGTTTCAGGACACCAGATTGTGTTACCAGCAGTTGCAGAATCGTAAATTGTGAACTGGATAGAGTAACTACCGCTTAATGGATTACCCTGCGTGTCCGTCAGGCGGCCTTGATAGTTCAGCACTTTCGGTATTTCAGCGTAAACGGCAGGTAGAAAGGTAGAAAGGTAGAAAGGTAGAAGGAAAACAAAAAACCAGTTCAACAAACAAGCACGCCAAGAGCGTGCCTACAAAATATATTTTAGATATTTGGGCGAATAAATTCGCCACTACAAATTCTTCCAATGTTTTTTCAATAACATCCGCCACTGCTCTGGCGGGTTCGTCTTGCAGTTTGGGTCTCAATATCTCGTAGATTTTTAATGTGTTCACGATCGCCATTTTATCACCTCTTTCAGTTTTTTGTTTTCGCTTTTAGTATAACATAAAGTCAGCATTCTGTCAAGTAGTTTTTGTATGTTCCCAAATTTTTTTATTTTACTTTGCGGTGCGGATTGTGATAAATGTTTTTTTACCGGGTTTTATGTTTATATTTTCAATATTTTTTTCATCAATAATAAATCCGTTTTTATCTTCAAAAGTTAATTTAATACTATGGCTGCCTTGGGGTAATAAAATTTTTGCTATTCTTATCTGGTCTGGTAGCGACCGCCAACTCCGTTTATCAGCGGTTTCTGTCGCGGTTGCTGCTACTGAAAGTGTTTTCTTGGCAAGCCAGCCTACAACTGCATCGCCTGATTTTTTTTCTACTGCTTGTGAGATTTTGCGTGCCAGTACAAATTTTATTGCTGCTCGGGCGATAGTTCGTGCATGAATAGCTGTGTTTCTGCTTTCAAGACTTTTTTCTGCAATCGCACCGATATTTTCAACCAGAGTGCCTGATTTCTCAACATCAGAATTTTCTTGCTTCACAATAAAATTGCTGATTCTATATGGTGAGGAAACATATTTGGGGAAAGCCATCCGAACCTGCTCAGATGATAGTATATTTCTTGCGATTGCTCTTGCCTGTTCAACCTGTGCTTCTTCTTCACCTTTGGGTTGTACCTGACCTACATAAATCCATGCTTTGCCAAAACTTATTTCAAAAAAATTATCTATTTTGTAAGGTGAAATACCATTGTAATGAATCACTACAAGTTCGCCTTCATCAGCCGATATTTTTTTAATCTCGCTGCTTGATACATTCCATTTTTTTTCTATCTCTTTTATTTCATCTGTAAATCCAAGTTTCTGTGCACATCTTAAAGTATCGTTCACAAGTTCAGCAGGTACAGAAACATTAAACATAGCACCGTATTGTTGATATGACTGAAGCGCCTTATAGTAAGAGATGTAAGCATCGTTGTATTCTTTCTGGTTTTCATAAATCATACCCATAAGATAGCGAGCGAACGGGTCTTCTTTGTAGACATTTTTAATCCCGTAATTAACTTCCAGTGTTTTCAAGAAATGGTCAACCTGCTTGGCTTCAACAATTGCATCCGATTCTTTTTTAAGATAAATATAATTCAAGGCACAGAAAATATGAATCAATGCACGCTCAAAGTCCTCACCATAATACGGCCGAGTATTATCGCTAACAAGCAATGTTGATGCTTCTGTTGTGATACTTTTTGTAAAATAATCTTTAGCAATAGTTTTCGCTTTCTCAAAACAGAGATTACTTTCTTCGTACTTGCCACTTAAATGAAGCAGATATCCTTTATCAAGATAATAAAGTAGCGCATTTTTTTCGTCATAATTTTTAGTTTTTGAACGTTCTGCTAAATCTGCAGCATCTGAAAACCTGCTTGCGACTATAAGATTATTCAGGTTCTTATAATATGCAGTTGGCGTAGCGCAGGCAATAATAATGCAACAAACGAATAAATAAAACATAATTCGTTTTTTTGATAACATATATTTAAACCGAACAAAACTTCGGCATGAGTAAGCAGTCAGATGCTCAGCCAAGCCATTCGGGTCCTCCAATATAGGAACTTCGTGTTTGTTTATAGAGCAAATGCTCTATAACTTTTCTCGTCAGTAATTAGAGCATTTGCTCTATAATGGAGTGATAATAGGTAAACAGTTCAATTTTTGTAGTTGGCGACTTTTAGTCGCCGTAAAGGAACGTGAACTAAAAGTTCACGGCTACTTTCTTCCTTTTTTTACAATTTTGTGCGGGCGCGTTTAACGAATTTTTTTATCTTTTTCTGGCCTATCCATGTCTTCTCGTTTGTTTCTAAATCAACGAGTTCAAGTTCAACCTGATAATACTTGACTGCTTTACCAGCTGCTTCATCCATTATGGAATTTATCTGGCCTTTGAGCATGAAATCAGCACCGACTTCTTTACCGAATTCTTTTGCAGTAACAGCATCAGTAAACCCTAGCTGCTGCTCTTTTCTTTCTTCTCTTACTTCTGCTCTTTCTTCTTTTGAAGCAACAAATTTCACTCTACCTGAGTTGATTAACTCTCGTTCAAGATCTTTTACAAATGTCTGAGTATTGATATGCTCATGACTTCTATTCAACACAGTTCCAACTATAACGCATGGTTTGGTATGCTTTTTTGCTTCAAATTCACTAACCCATGGTCTTGAAAGCACATCCTTTACCATCTCCGCAGAGACAAGTTGAGAGTCAGTATCATTCCAGTCGCCACTTAAATCAATCTGCTCTTCAACTTCGGTTCTTCTAACCTTTGGTGCAGTCGCACAGGATGTTAATCCTAAAACGAACAATGCCATCACAACAACAATGTAAGCGTTCATCAAACCCACCTCCTTTCTATCTCCAATCTCCAATCTGCCGTATTTCAGCCCCCTCGTGCCATTGCGATAATACCGGTTCTTGCCATCTCTTTCACGCCAAATGGTTTCAGCATATTGACAAGTGCTTGGATTTTATCTTCATCACCGGTCATTTCTACAATTACTGCATTCGCTGAGACATCTATTATTTTAGCACGGAAAATATCTACAATCTGCAAAATCTCATTTCTTGTGTTTTTATCCGCTTTTACTTTTATAAGCACAAGGTCGCGTTCTATATGGTCAACATTCATAAAATCGTTAAGTTTAATGACATCAACAAGTTTGTTGAGTTGTTTTTCAACCTGCTCAAGGATTTTTTCATCACCTCTGACGACGATTGTCATCCGTGAAGTCGTTGGATCGTCCGTTTCACCAACTGCGAGCGAGTCAATGTTGTAACCACGCGCAGCAAAAAGTGTAGCAATCCGTGCCAGAACACCGGGTTTGTTTTCAACCAAAACCGAAATCGTGTGTTTCATTTTCCCTCCAAAAACTAAAAAATTTCTATTAAAAAGTATTTCCTATGCCAAAGAAGTGATGATTTCATCAAGTGCCTTGCCGGCGGGCACCATTGGCAGTACATTCTCCTCTTCTTCAACGATAAAATCCATCATAACCACTTTATCAATTTTCAGTGCCTTAACAAGTGTGTTTTCCACTTCTTCTTTTTTCGTGATTCTCAATCCCACTGCTCCGTAACTTTCTGCAAGTTTAACAAAATCCGGAACCATCAAAGCGGGTCTTTTAGCAGATGCATCTTCAGGCAGACAGCCGTTCGGTTTTGTAAGACACACTGCGGAATATCTTCGTTTATAAAAAAGTTCCTGCCACTGCCGAACCATACCGAGATGCGCATTGTTTAATATAACAATTTTTACATTCACATTATTCAAAACCGCAGTTGCCAGTTCCTGTATATTCATCTGGATAGAGCCATCGCCGGCAATATCAATAACTGTTTTTTGCGGGTTTGCAATTTTAGCACCGATTGCTGCAGGGAAACCATAACCCATTGTGCCGAGTCCACCGCTTGACAGAAAATGTCTTGGATATTTTGCTTTGTAAAACTGTGCCGCCCACATCTGGTTCTGTCCGACTTCTGTGACGACAATTGCCTCGCCTTTTGTAATTTCCGAAATTTTGTCAATCACATACTGAGGACGGAGTTTATTATCTTTTTTATATGAGAATGGATTGGTTTTTTGCCAGTCAGCGATTTTTTTTAACCACTCTTTATTATTTTTTTTCTTCAGATGTTTCAGAAGTTCAATAATTACATTTTTAGCATCACCCACGGCGGGTATATCAACTGAAACATTTTTAGAAATGGAAGTCGGGTCAATATCAATATGGATAATCCCCCCCTTTGCCTTTGGCGCAAATGCAGATAGTTTGCCTGTCACTCTATCATCAAACCGTGCACCGATTGCAATAATCAAATCGCAATTCTGGAATGCAAGGTTTGCAGCATAATTGCCATGCATACCAGGCATAGAAAGATTCAACGGATGCTCAGGCGGGAAACTGCCTATTGCAAGAAGTGTTGTTGTAACAGGCGTATGAATCTTTTCTGCAAGTTTCAATAATTCAGGCGAAGCATTGGAAGAAATAATCCCACCACCGACATATAAAAGTGGTTGTTTTGATGAGTTTATAAGTTCAGCGGCTTTTTTTATCTGGCCGATATGACCTGTATAAACCGGTTTGTATGACCGAATTTCTATTTCTTCCGGATATGAAAATTCACAAATTGCTCGCTGAACATCCACCGGAATATCAACAAGCACCGGACCGGGTCTACCTGTTTTTGCAATATAAAATGCTTCACGGATTGTTCTTGCGAGTTCCTTGACATCCTTGACCAAAAAATTATGTTTTGTCACAGGTCTTGTGATACCTGTTGTATCCGCTTCTTGAAATGCATCGTTACCAATAAGATGTGTTGCAACCTGTCCTGTGAATGCAACCACAGGTATTGAATCCATATAAGCGGTTGCAAGTGCGGTTGTAAGATTTGTGGCACCCGGACCACTGGTTGCGATGCAAACACCAACATCGCCGGTTGAACGAGCATATCCATCCGCCATATGTCCAGCACCTTGTTCATGCCGTGTTAAAACGAATCTAATTTTTTCCCGTGCTTCGTAGATTTTGTCAAAAATAGGCAGCACCGCACCACCGGGTATTCCGAACAGTATCTTCACATTTTCTTTTAATAAACACTCCACAAAAATTTCAGAACCTGTTTTTAGCATAACTGTATCTCCTTTATTTTTTTCAATTGTAGAACATTATACAAAAAAAATAAAAAAATTGCAAATAAAAAAAGTAGTCGGCATTTAAATGCCGACTACTTTTCTAATTCTGACAGGATTTACAGGATAAAAATCAGAAGTTAAAATCCTGTTAATCCCGTCAAAGTTAAAACATTTTATCCAATTGTGCTATTTCACCAAACTGGTTAATTTCCTTGCTAACTCGTCAACAGTTGCTTCTATTCCGCCAAGTGTAGCGGATTTGCCTTTATCCGCATATTCTACTTTGCTGGTTTCTACATCTACAAGCCGAATAT
>JBFLWK010000027.1:20351-26114 GCA_040757695.1 Elusimicrobiota bacterium | reverse complement strand
TTCACTTACCTGGTATACTTTTACTTTGCAACACATCTAATTACCACCTGAACCATTAATTATACCACCTGCAGGTGGTATACTTTTACATTGCAACCCTGGTATAATTTTACATTGCAATTGACAGTTTTTTATCATTAAAAATATCTGAAAGAATTCTACGCCGACTGCCAATAAAAAAATATGAAACATTTTGCTGTTGCTGAATATAGGAACGCATAATACCTTCAATCGTTTTTGATTCTTTTAATTCTGTTATTTCCTGAAATTCGTCCAGAGCGATATTGCACGATGTTTTACTTGATTCAAGAAATTCTGAGAAACCTTTCATTGTTTCTTCAAGTAACTGAGTGCCGGTTTTCCCTCTTGCAATTTCTACTGTTATGGCTATTCCTGTTTCTGGGTCCGGTTTAATTACAGGACGTAACCCTGAAAAGAATTTGATAGTTTTTTTGAATAATGATTCCTTTTTATAGATAACGGAATACAGACCACTAGTAAGTTTAGCGGATACATCTTCAATACAACTAATTCCATAAAAATCAATGTAAACAGTAATCATACCTTTTTTGTTTAATATATCCTGAACCCGTTTAATCAAAGATGTTTTGCCATATCTTCTTGGAGAAGAAAAAACAACATCAGTAAAATTTTCAGCGTGTTTTACTAAATCATTTATTTCTTTTTCTCTGTTACAGAAAGGAACGTTTAATGGTAAAGGTTTCAGATAGAATGGATTCTTCATATTTTGCTCCCAAAGTGTGCATTATTGTATTACAATTATTGAATTACAATAATTGTATCTAAATAATTCAATTTGTCAATAGAAAAACTGGTTTACAATCTCTTGCTTTCTATATTGATACTTGTTTCAGGTTCGTAATACTCTGATGTTAGTTTCTGGCTTTTTAGTTTGCCGATAAGTTTTTTGAATATCTCCACATATTCTATACACTTTTTCTCTTTGATTCCTTTGATATGGACTTTTGTTTCACCGTCGGGCAAAATCTCAATTTCCATTTCTTGTGGCATCGTTATCCTCCAAAATCACGAACTTGCCAGGAGACGATTGTTTCATCTCCACGGCCGGAAAGAATTTCATTTATCTGCATCTTGACGAATCGTTTGATTTGCGGTTTCGGGTTCATAGCGAGCACTTTTTTATATTCTACCAGTGCCCGCTGAAAATCTCTGAGGTGCGTGTGTTGAATCAATGCAATCCGCAATTGTGCAGTTACATCGTTAGGGTCATTTTTCAGAATATCTCTAAAATTTTCAATCGCTTCCCGAAATTTCTGCTGGCTTGTCAACTGTAGCGCCTTTTTATGGCTTTCCCGCTTCTCTTTTTCAGGCATAAACCCGAACATTTTATCAACAAATTTTTGAGCAGCGGTATCAATTCCAGAAAACACAAGTCGGACAACAACACTCCCTACTAAAAACGAACCTATTGTTCCAAAGAAAAAAATTATTCTTGTGTTTCTATCACCAAAAATGGCTCCATACATAAAAAGTGATAGCAATGCCATAAATGGAAATATAATTATTGCCATTACAGGATAATACTCTTTTATTTCTCGCCAAATAAGAAAATAAAAAATTAAAATTTGGACTGCAAGCACAATCATTATTAAATTCCAATCATCCATATTATTAATTCAAAAACTTTACCACAGAGAAAAACACAAAAATATTTTAACCGGTTTTTTAGTTTTGAAAAAATACCACGCCCCTTTAGATTCTGTATTACTGATTCAACTTCTTTTGTAAACTCGGGTTTTAATGCGAGTGATTTCTCATAACACCACAATGCCCTGTCAATGAATCCGAGTCCTTCATTGCACTGACCCAATTTATACCACACAAGCGGGTTTGATGCTGAAATATTCGCACATTTTTCCAAATATATTTTTGCTTTCTCAAATTTTTTGCAATCAAGATAACAAATCCCAATCCTTAAATTAAAAAATGGCTCAAGTGGGTTACCTTCTAAAACTTTTGAGAAACAGTGTTCTGCATTTGTTTCATCATTATCAGATAGAAGGACAAATCCCCTGTCAAGCCAGATATATTTTGACGGCTCTTTTTTAGAAATCGCTCTGTTTGACAATACCAGCGCCTCGTTTATTTCATACATTCTTGCGAGAACAACCGCTTTTATTGAGAGCAGTTCTGCTGACTCCGGAAATTTTTCAAGCGCCTTGTTGACCCACACGCGTGCTTCTTTCAGTTCATCTAAATCCAAAAGGCATCTGACCTGACCGAGCCATGCAGGAATTGCCGTCGGGTCTTCGCCAAGTGCTTTTGAATACGACCTTAATGCTGTCTCGTATCCGCCCTCGCGAAAAAGTTTTTCAGCCTCTTGCAGATAATAATTAACATCAAACCGCTCTTTTTCAGAAGATGCTTTTTGTATTTTTGCTACTTCTGTTTCCAGCCAATCAAATCTACCCATTAAAGTTTCTTAACAGCCACTTCCAGATAGGGATAAACTCTATTATCTTATTATCTATTTTTTCTTTATTTTCATAATCACCGGTGATAATCAGTCCTTTATTTAATTTGAATTCATCTAACGCTTTCGTCATTGCTTTTAATTCTCGCTTTTTGACATCATAGTCACTTATATCCCAGCAGACCTGTATCAATTCTTTTACCTGTAATCCATCTTTTATGATGAAATCTACTTCTTTATTATTATTTTTCCAATAATAAATTTCTAAATTTGGATTAAACTTTTGTTCTTTGTTCAATTTTATTGCAACTATATTTTCAATCAAGCGACCCCAATTTTCACTGAATCTGAACCCGATTGCATTAGCAAGTCCTACATCTGTCGTATAGACTTTTCTTGCTGCTTTTTCCTGTTCTTTGACAGAGTAAGAAAACCGCTTCACAAAAAAAATTAAATTTGCTGCTTCTAAATATGCTGAAAATTTTTCAACTGTAACAGTGGCGGTATTTAAAACTTTTCTTACAGAATTGAAGGTTATTGGTTTTGCAGTATTAGTTAGATAAAATCTTGCCAGTGTTCTTAGAACTTCCACTTTTTTTATTTTGTATCTTTTTTCAACATCTTTTGTCAGAATATCATCAAAATAAGTTAAAAGTAACCTTTTTTTATCTTCGCTTAAAACAGCCTCTGGGAATCCACCCCATTCCATGTATTCTCTCAAAAATGATTTTATTTCTATTTTCTTGGATATAATATCCAGTTGATCTTTTATTGGTGTATCTCTGAAATATAGAAATTCACAGAAGTCCAACGGATATACATAAACATCAAGGTGCCGACCTGTCACAAGTGTTGCCAACTCACCGGCAAGCAATTTTGATGAAGAGCCGGATATGACAATTTTTGCTTTCCTAAGTTCATGAATAGTTCTTACCCATCGTTCCCAGTTAGGTACATTATGAACTTCGTCTAGAAAGATAAAAGGTTTTTGTGAAGGTTTTAAGAACTCAAGATATGTCTCATAAATTTCCTGTAAAATTTCCGGATACAGATTCGTGAATCTCTGGTCCTCAAAATTTACTACCAATATGTTTTCCAGTTTGAAGTTGTCAGAAATTAGATTTTTAGCAATCTGGCGCATAAGGTATGACTTCCCTGCTCTTCTAATACCGATGATAGCAAGAATAACATTGGATTTTAACGAATCCATACAGATTTTTAAGTAATCATTTCTATTTTTGCCTGTTTCTTGCTCTTTTTTCCAAAAATTCCAATCATTCAGAATTTCCAAAATCAGATTTTTATCCATTTTATTTACCCTACTAAACACTTTTTAAGGTTTTTATTTAGTTCTTGTGAGATTTTACATAAATTGAAGCAATTTGTCAACAGCGATTGGTTTTTCTATATCTTTTTAACGGAAAGTTTTATTGTGCCGTCGGCTAATTTTTCTTCTTTCATTGTGAACCCGCGCTTTTTTAACTCCTGCGTGATTTTTTGATGGACATATGTCTGAACTATTCTGTTAGATATTTCTGTACCGAGCGCCTTTAATTCTTCGTCGGATTTACCTCTGCCGGACACACAGACCTTGCATTTTCCTTCGGCATCTTTTTTGAATGAGACAGTAACAGGCCCGTTTTCCAGAACAAGTTCTTCTTCCTCGCCAAGTTTCTCGCCGACTGCGGATGCGTTTTTCAGTTCAAGTTCAACCGATTTTTTCACATCGTCAGTTCCTTTAACTCTTGCTGCAGGTCTGACAACATTATAACCAATAGATGTCAATGCACCTGCTACAGCTGCAGTGATAACAGGCCAAGCTACATTAACTAAAACAGGCGTTAAAACACTTACTGCCGACATAAACTCCCCCTGAATGGATTAGAAGCAGATTCACGCAGATTTTATGCAAATAAATTTCAGCGTTCTATCTGCGTGATTTCCGCGTGTATCCGCTTCTATGTTTTTAAGATGCCTTTCTGGCTCTACCTTCGGACCAGTTCCGTATTTCTTCTATCTGTTCGGACATTGTTTTGGATAGCGGGACTGTCTCGGAAATCGCTTTCAGAATGTTTTCTGTTGACAGTTCTTTTTTATCATAGAATACATCGTAGAGCGCTGAGATTACTGCTTGTTCTATTTCTGCACCGCTGAATCCATCGGATTTTTCAGCAAGTAAATCCAGATTGAAATTTTCAGGATTTCTTCCTCTTTTTTGGAGATGGATTTTGAATATTTCTTTTCGTTCTGCTTTTTTTGGCAAATCCACAAAAAATATCTCGTCAAACCTGCCTTTTCGCAAAAGTTCAGGTGGTAGTTGAGCGATATTGTTTGCAGTTGCGATTACAAAAACAGGCGATATTTTTTCCTGAAGCCATGTGATGAACCCGCCAAACACTCTCGCAGTTGTTCCAGCATCCAGTTCTTCAATGTTTCAAGTCCGCCGACATTTTCAAACCCTTCATCATATTCATAATACTCCAGCACACCGGATTTTCTTATGATTTGTTTCTTCTCAGAAAGCACCACCGGAACTGCTGACTCGTCAAGTTTGCCCTGCACAATTATCGCTCTCGCTATAACATTTTCTGCTTCCTTTAATGTAAGCCCCATCAATGATTTTATCAATCGTTCTCGGGCGTCATCAGAAAGTGAAACCTTTATTTTTTCCGATTTATTCAATTCGTTGACAACATCTTCAATAAGATTGTTCAGCGTTTCGTAATCAGGCAGACAGTAGTCAATAACGGTGATATCCTTTTCAAGTTCAAGCGGAATTTTGAGTTGTGGTGAGATGATTATCAGCGTCTTGTAGGATTCTTTTAGATACTGCGCAAGTTCACGTAATTTTCTTACGATTTCAGGATTTGTTAGATACGGATGAAAATCCTTGAAAACATAAATTGCAGGGTCAATCCGTTCCAGAACTTCCTGCAATGCAACAAGCGGGTCTGTGCTTCCTTCAACAAGTATTTTTTTGGATTGGATTGATGCACCTAACGGCATAATTCCGCGGGTTACCGACCAGGAAAAAACATTTTTGCTGCTATTTTTCGCGATTGTTTTGAGTTCTTCTTCAACCCGTTCTTCTTCCCAAGTGAGAACACTGATAATCGGGTACCGAGCGCGTATCAGGATTTCAAGTTCATTTTTCATCTACCCCCCAACGATATCAAAAACCACAGATTAACACAGATAAACACAGTTAAACAACAAATCTTTCATATTCCAATAACCACCAATGATATCAAAAACCACAGATTAACACAGATAAACACAGTTAAACAACAAATCTTTCATATTCCAAT
>JBFLWK010000027.1:0-20251 GCA_040757695.1 Elusimicrobiota bacterium | reverse complement strand
ACAGATTAACACAGATAAACACAGTTAAACAACAAATCTTTCATATTCCAATAACCACCAATGATATCAAAAACCACAGATTAACACAGATAAACACAGTTAAACAACAAATCTTTCATATTCCAATTTAGGTCTTGCAAAGTTTATTATCAATCCAACTCGTAACCCAGATATTCTGAGATAGTTTAATAATTGAGCTCGATGGACTTTATCTATTTTCTCAACGGATTTTACTTCTACTATTACCTTATCATCTACAACTAAATCGGCATAATATACTCCAACTTCTTTCCAACGATAAATTACTTTGAATTCCTTCTGAGTAGATATTTTCCTTTTCTTTAGTTCCAAGTCCCAGACAAGTGAATTCTCATATACTTTTTCAAGCAAGCCACAACCTAATGTATTATGAACATTACATGCTGATTCTATAATTTCACCTGTTATCTCTTTATAAAGAAATTCTTTTTCTGTGTTCATCTGTGTTCACCTGTGGTTTCTTTTATCTTCTGCATTTTGTTCGCGTGATTTCCGCGTGTATCTGCTTTTAATTCTTCTCCAGTTACAAAATTTTTTTGTATTCAGTGTATCAGCGATTCTCAACATTTCCGGCGACAGGTTCATAAACCTCACCCTGCCATCTGTTTCAATATAGATTTCAGATTCAAAAAACTTTTTACCAGTAGGTAATTCTCGTTTTAAACCATCCATAACGGAATAAAAAATACATCTGTTTTGTTTAACTTTATTCTATCAATGTAATCTCTTGTCACTATCACTGCTTTAGAAGGCAAGAACTTATTTATGAAAGCACGGAGAGAAGTTGGAATTATTGGGCTTTTAATTTTTTGATATTTTATTTCAACTGGCAATAATTGTCTATTCTCCATTATTATAAAATCAATTTCGTGCTGTTCTTTTGTTCGCCAGAAATACAGTTCTTGTAATGGTTCTTTTCTTTTTAGTATTTCCTGAAAGAAACAGTTTTCGGCAATTGCTCCTTTGTCCTGTCTAATATCCAAAGGACGGATATCGTTTATATTGATATTTCTTAATCCAGTATCACAGAAGAACAGTTTAGGCATTTTTGTTATTTCTTTCTGTCTATTGGTAAAAAATGGCTTTAACAGGTTTAAAACAAATGTCTTTTCCAGAATAAAAATAAATTTTTCAATATGTCTTCTTGTAAGCCCAACTTCTTTACAAACCTCATTCAGGTTTAATAATCCGCCAATCTGAAGAGAAAGAAATGAAACCAATCTGTTAAACTGAACAATATTCTCTATTTTTGCCAAATCCTTTATATCTTTTTGAATATATGTATTATGAATTTCTTTCAACCGCATTATTCTATGTTCAGTCTCGGCTGTTAAAGTTGGCAATGGATATCCACCAAAAACCATAAAATCCTCAAATAAAGGAAGTAGATTTGGAGTTAAGGTGTTATACTTTTTCATCTTTTTAAAATTAGTAATTATTTTTTTGATAGATACCTCGTTTTTTATTTTTGCAAATTCACTTTTTTTGAATACTAAATACTCTTTAAAACTCAACGGATAAACTGAGAATATAATTTTTCTACCTGTGAGACCATCTGTAAATCTTTTTCGGATTTCAAACGATGATGAGCCAGAAACAATAAGTTTTATATTGAGGTAGTGGTCGTGAATTATCTTTAGGAATTTTGCTGGTTCAGGCAGGTACTGAAGTTCATCTATAAAAACATAAACTTTTTTTGCGTTATTCAAACCTTTTGCTTCTACATAACCAATAAATGTTTCAACACTGCTTAGAATCTGAAGATTATAGGTGTCCTCTAAATCAAAATATAGACATTCTTTTGGATTCAGTTTCTGGGTAAGTAATTTTATTATACAAGTCTTACCAACCTGTCTTCCACCTAACAAAACGATTATTTCTGGTTTATCCAACCATTTTTCAATACAAGTAATGATTTCTCGTGGAAATAACAGTTCCATACTTTTTTGTTTCTCCTCGTATCAACAATTTTAACATAAATAGTAAAAAAAGTCAACACTTTTATTACAGCTAAATAGACTGCTCCTTTTTTTACCAGGTATAATAGTTTTCACTTTTTGTATCGGTGCCAGATTTGTTCAATATATTTCGGTACGAGTTCATCAAGCGTTTCGGAATATTTTCCTTCATTATCGCCGTAATAGATAGTAATCGCACTTCTCAACGCACCTGTATATCCTTTTGCAGCACCTTCCTGTGATTTTTTTATAAGCCCTGAATACTTAAACATCATCGCGCTGATACACCAAAAATATGCAATAATTGCGATGATACCGAGGACAGAAAATAACCAGCCAGTCCAGTTCTTCGGGAAGCCAACAAGTTCTTCTGCAACTGCCGGACCTTTAATATTATAAAGGTCTTTATGAATCAGATAAATAAATGTAAGCACCAGCACTTGCCAGAAAATATTGAACAGTATGTTCAAACTTAACCAGAGTATATTTAGTTTTGGTATTGCTTTTTCAAATAAAGCGAGTAACACTGAAACTAAACCGAGTATCAAGAGCAAAACTAAAAATCTGCCCAAAATAGCCCAACCGTATCCCTTCACCAAATTTTTGGACCGAATAAGTGCAAGTCGTCCTCTGATATTTTCGTTCACGAGGACAAAAGGGACAACCCAGAACCAGATAAAAAATATTATTCCAGGCACAATCAAGCATACAAACCCGCCAGGAATAATTAAACCCGACCAGCAGGCGATAACAAGATACGGCATTGTAAATTCCCAGCCGGTTTTTAATATCTCCTTGATTTTGACTACGCTGTCTATTTTACCGACAAGTACTATAACCGACGTTCCAAGCCACAATCCCAGATATACTGTGAACAGACCAAATGAACAGGCAGAAATTATTATTGATACCGTCACCCCCAAGCTGCCTTTAAGCAAAAACACCAAACCAATACCAAGCCCGATACTTAACAAAACACAAATTCCGCATATTACCCAAATGGCGATTGTTTTCGGAAATAATTTGATGGCACTTTTTAATACCTTGCTCAATAATTCGCCAACTGGCATCAACTTTTTGGGCTCCGTCGTTTGTCCCTGTTCAACCTGTCCCACACTTTCTTGTTCCTGTTCCATAACTGCACCTCCATCGCAAACCCCAGCCACAAAATTTCACAGAGTTACACTGAAACTATTTGATTTTCTTTCTGTGGACTTCTGTGTCATTCTGTGGCTTCCATTTTTAGATGACAGTATTACATCACTTAGGGTATTTTAATTATGTATTCATCCGTTGGCCCTTCTCTATGCACTCTGGCGGTATAGAAACCTGCTGTCAATTCAAACATAATCATAAAAAAGCAACTGATAATCACAAAAGTGAATAACATACCTATCATAATTCTGCCTTTGTCATCGGTACTCGGCTTCCCGATTCTTTTTTCAACATTGTTTTTTAGCGTCGTAAATACTACTTCCGAAAAAAAGAAACCCCAGAAAAGTGAGCAGAGCGATATTGCCATTAGATGCGGAATTTTCGCTATATCTTCTGCCCTTGTCAGCATTATCCTCATACCGATGATGGCTGAAATACAACCCATTGCCATTGATGCGTTTGCAAACCTTACAAACAATTGTTTTGCTGTTTCCAATTGCTCTTCTGTTGGACTAAATTTTGACGACAAAGCGCATTGAAATCCTGTTTTAATATCTATGATTGAATATGTTGCCAAAACGATTAGCAGTGCACCAAAAACAATCAAGCCGATAAACTCATAAAACAAAAAAGGCTCAAAACCGCTCAATCCTTCCTGATACAATATCACTGCCGCCAATGCCAACAGAACCGAAACCACACAACTCAAATACTTCGTTTTCATACCTTTTGACACAGAACCATTTTTATTGTATATTAGTAATATATTTATATTACTAATACTATTTTAGCAAAAAAATAATAGGGTGTCAAGCCCTGCAAAAAAATTTTCGCTTTTACCGACCTTACCTATCCCTTATGGCAAATCTTGAGATCAAACTCTTTTTAGAAATATGTCTTTACCAACTGGCAAAATGTTTTTGTCGCATCAGGATAAGCGATTTTTAGGTATGCATCTGTCATCTTTTGAAGTGTCTCTGGCTGGTTTAAAAGTTCTAACAATTTATCAACGAGCTTATGAATTTCGTTTTCTTCAATTACAACTGCACAGCCGTTTTCAGCCAGATAGTCTGCGTTTGCTTTCTGGTGTCTTTCAGTTGAATATGGATATGGCACAAGGAGTGCCGGAATTTTTACTGTAATCAACTCTGTTATTGTCATTGCACCTGCACGACTGATTATTACTGATGCTTTTTTATAGGCAGTTTCTATATTAAACAGGTATTTGTGAACTTCTGCTGAAATTTTTTTAGTGGTATATGTATTTTTTACTATTTCATAATCTTTTTCGCCGGTAATATGTATAAGATGGATTTTTTCTTTTATCAGCAAAAATTTATCAATCGCATTTACAATTGCAAGATTTATACTGTGCGCACCTTGACTGCCACCGAAGATGAGGCAGGTAAAGGGTAAAGGGTGAAGGGTGAAGGGTGAAGGATTGATGTTGCGTATTTCTTGGCGGACTGGATTACCTGTTAAAATAACCTTAGCTGCCGGGAAACAGGTTTTTGTCTTCTCAAACCCTATACATACTGTATTCGCAAAAACTGCTGAAATTTTATTAGCGAACCCGGGAATAATATTTTGTTCGTGGACAATTGATGGAATTTTTCTTATACTTGCTGCCAGAATTACAGATACTGAAATATAACTGCCAAACCCGATTACGATACCGGGTTGTTCTTTTTTTAAGATTTTGAATGACTGATATATTGAAAACAAAAATCTATATATAAATGATGGAAAAAATGCAATGTTGCTGTATGAGATTTTTCTTTTCAATCCGCTTGCAGATATTTTGTAGAATCTATAACCTGCTTTTAGAATTATTTCAGAATTCTGCCCACCCTTATCGACGAAAAAGACATCATAACCGTTTTTTTTTAATTCGTCTGCGACTGCAATTCCTGGATAGATATGTCCACCTGTTGACGAAACCGCAATAAGCACTTTTTTATTCACTTGAAACTTTTATTTTTAGCCTTTAATCTTTAACTGTTTTCCTATATTCAAAAGTATCCCAATACCTGTCAGCATCACAACCATAGATGAACCACCAAACGATATAAACGGTAATGGCAATCCTTTTGTTGGAAAAATTCCTATACTTACCGAGATATTTATTATCATCTGCAAAGTAATCATTATAGTAATACCAAATGCGAGCAAGGTTCCAAACAGGTTTTTAGCGTGTAGTGCTATTTTTATTCCAAAATAAAAAAGTCCAAAAAAAAGCAACAAAATAGCCATAGTACCTATAAGTCCAAATTCTTCACCGATAATTGGGAATATAAAATCGGTATGTGGTTCTGGTAGAAAAAGCATTTTTATCTGTGAGTTTCCGAGTCCCTTTCCTGCTAACCCACCAGAACCCATCGCTAAAAACGATTGAATAAGTTGGTAGCCCGAGCCTTGCGGGTCTGCCCAAGGATTCAGGAACGCAGTGAGCCGTTTAAGTCGGTATGGCTCTTTTAATATCGCATAAAATATGAGTGGACTAACTATTAAACCAGCAAAGACAATATACATTTTTCTTAACCCACCAATAAACAAAAGTACCAGTGCCAGCAAAAAAATCAGCACAGGCACTCCAACATCCCGTTCTAAATAAATTAAACCTGCGATAATACTGATGATGATAAACGGTCTTATCAATCCATCTTGAAAATTTTTCATTTTACTTGTTCTTCTGTCAACATACCAGGCAAGAAAAAAAACAACTGTTAGTTTGGCTATTTCAGACGGCTGGAATCCAACCGGACCGAACTTCAGCCATCTTTTAGTGCCTGCAATAGTAGGTCCTAATAATAGCACCATTACAAGCAAAATTACAGTAAAAATTAACAAGACAGGCACGATTTTTTTTAGTTTATTATAATCAAATGCCGAAAATATCAGCATAGATAATAATCCAATCCCAACCCATAACAGTTGTTTCAAAAAGAATGTAAAAGCAGTCCCGTATCTGTAATCCGCCATTATACCACTTGCTGAAAAAACCATAATAGTTCCGATAGATACTAATATCAGCGTAATTACAAAAACCCAAAGATTATACGATTTTTTGGATGTTTCAACTCTCATAAATTTTTAACCACCTGTTTAAAAAACCTACCGCGTTCTTCGTAATTTTTGAACTGGTCAAAAGATGCACACGCTGGTGACAAAAGCACAATATCGCCGGCGGTAGCAATCTTATATGATTCTATCACAGCGTTTTCTATATTATCTAACAAAATTATTTCAGCAGAACATCCTCCCTCTTTCTCTCCTTTTAGTTGCGAACTAATTTTTTCTTTTGCCTCGCCAATTGCAAAAATTTGTTTAACATTTTTTTTAATCAACGGAATCAGTGGTGTATAAGACGAACCCTTATCACGTCCACCAAGAATAAGAATAATCGGTTCATTAAACGATTTTATTGCAACCTCGGTTGATGCGACATTAGTGGCTTTGGAATCGTTGATATATTTTACTCCATTAATTTCTTTGACAAATTCAAGCCGATGCTCAACACCATCAAATTCTGAAAGATAATTTACTGTTTTATCTTCTTCAATCCCTGCGGCTTTCAGGATTTCAATTGTAGCGAGCGCATTTTCTATATTGTGTGAGCCAGGAATCTTAAGATTTAGTTGTCTGGTGTTTGTCTGTTGAGAAAAGAACCTGATATGGGACGCAGCCCGGCTTGAAAGTTGGACGCAAAATTCATCATCTTTATTAAATATACAGAAATCGTTTTTGTTCTGGTTAACAAAAATTTTGGATTTTATATTTGCATAATTCTGCATTGTTTTATGGCGTTCCAGATGGTCAGGTGTAATGTTCAATACAGCAGCGATATGCGGTGCGAATGTGGATGAATTTTCTAACTGATAACTTGAGACCTCCATCACAATATATGTTTTAGCATCGGATTGGTCTATAAAATCACAAACTGGCAGCCCTATATTCCCACAGACAATTGTTTGTGGGAAAACCGTTTTCAGCACCTCACCAACCATAGCAGTTGTCGTTGTTTTCCCGTTAGTACCGGTAATTGCGATAAGCATTTTATATTTTGCTAATAAGTAAAAAAGTTCTATATCTGACAGGATTGGTATATTTTGTTTTCGTGCTTTGACTAACACTGGTATATCCAGAGGCACACCGGGGCTTGGTATTATCAGGTCTGATTTGAGAATTTTATCCGAATGACCGCCGAATTCTGTTTCAACACCTTGATGTATTTTTGCAGATATTTCATTTTCTTTTCTTATTTCGCTAATCAGCACTTTACAACCTTTTGACAAAAAAAAATTAGCGCAGGCAATACCGGTTTTTGCAGCACCCACAATAGCGATTTTTTCCCATTTCATCTTATTTTTAGTGCGCTCAATGACAACAATGCCAGTACAATCGCTATAATCCAGAATCGGATTACGACTTTTTCTTCAGGCAGCCCCAAAAGTTCAAAATGATGGTGTAATGGTGACATCTTAAAAACCCTTTTCCCACCTCTTAGCCGAAATGATGCTACCTGCAACAATACCGAAAACGCTTCTACAACAAATATCCCGCCAACCAACACTAAAATTAACTCCTGTTTTACAAAGATACTGATAATTCCGATACTGCCACCTAAAAAAAGCGAGCCGGTATCACCCATAAAAATTTCAGCTGGATGACAGTTAAACCATAAAAACCCGAGACATGCGCCTATCATTGCGGCTAAAAATATTGAAAGTTCACCAGCACCATATACAGGTATGACTTTCAGGTAACTGCTGAATTTAGCATGACCTGCAATATATGCAAAAACTGCATAAACCAGCCCTGAAAAAATAATTGCGCCGACTGCGAGTCCGTCAAGCCCGTCAGTAAGATTCACTGCATTTGATGAGCCAACAACGATTAGATACGAAAAAAATATGTAAAAAATACCAAAATTCAAAAATGTCTCTTTCAAATAAGGTATATTGACTGATGTGACATATTTTGCATTGGGTGGCAGGAAATAATTATATGCGGAAATAATTACACCAAGTATTGATAGATAAACCATTTTTTGGGCTGCGGATAGCCCTGTTTCTCGGTACTTGACTGTTTTCAAATAATCATCCATAAAGCCAAGTAGCCCTAAATATACCGACGATAAAACCAGAATCCATACAAATCTGTTATCAAGCCGTGCCCATAAAATTGTAGAAACTATAAGTGATACCAGTATCAATAATCCACCCATTGTAGGTGTGCCTGATTTTTGTAAATGTGTCTGAGGTCCGGCGCCTCTTATCGTCTGCCCGATTTTTAATAGTTTCAATTTTTTTATGAAATACGGACCGAAAATAATAGCAATAAAAAGCGATGTAGATATTGCGCCACCAGCCCGAAAAGTTATATACTGGAAAACATTTAATGCTGAAAAATAATCTGATAGATAATGAAGATAGTAGAACATATTGCGTTGTTAATTAAATTGTAGTTGTCCCAATAAATCGGGACTGTTTAGCAGGGAAACCCTGCAACTACACTCTCCGCTCATCCGTATATTTCGTGTTGCCGACAAGTCGACAAGTCGGAATAAACTCTACAAACGCAGAGTCCGAAGAACCTGCAGGTTTTTTTCCCTTACACAAATGTATAATATGTCCATAGAGTAGCTACAGAATTCGCGGGTTTTTTTCTGCGCTATCTGTGGTTACACCTCTGCGCTATCTGTGGTTGCATAGATTAGAGATTCAGCGACTTTATCTAACCCGATTTTTCTTGATGCCTTAAAGAAAACAGCATCATTTCTTTCCAGATTTTTTTTGAGATATTTAAATAGTTGATTTTTAGTTTTAAACCATTTACTATTACTGATATTTCTTGATAAATCACCGACGGTATAAACGGTATCTGCTAACTTATTATTAACGATGAACTCGCCTAATTTTTTATGTTCACTAACTGCGTAGCTGCCTAATTCCAGCATATCGCCTAAAACCAATATTTTTCTCTTATTATAAAAAATTTCTGAAAAATTTTCAATCGCCTGCCACATAGAAGTCGGATTGGCATTATAGGAATCGTTAACAATAATAATACCATCACTCGTTTTAATCACTTCCATTCTTTTAGGTGATGGCTTAAAATTTTTGATACCGTCAGCAATCTCATCTATCTCAATACCAAAACAGGTTGCACAGGTAGATGCTGCAAGTGCATTATAGATATTAAACTTTCCACAAACAGGCAGTTCAAGATGTGTTTTTTTGTTCCCGTATCTGAGTATGAAGCTTGTTTTGTGTGGTTTCAGAACAATGTCGGATGCTGTTATATCTGCTTTGTTTTTGAGCCCGAAAGTTTTTTTCATACATTTTATTTTTTTTGACGCAGTTGATATAAGTTTATCGTCATTATTTATTATCGCAATACCAGCATCGCCAAGTGAGTGTAATAGTTCCATCTTTGTTTTCACAATATTTTCTAACGAGCCAAATTCGCCGATATGCGCATTGCTGATATTTGTAATTATTCCACATGCTGGTTTTGCTATCTCAGACAGTCGGGCAATCTCGCCTGTATGGTTCGCACCCATTTCTAAAATACAGTATTTGTGCTGCTCAGTCATATTAAACAGTGTCAGCGGTAATCCGATATGATTATTCAAATTCCCTTGTGTTGCCAAAATACTGAACCGCTGTGATAAAATTGAAGCCAACATATCTTTTGTGGTTGTCTTACCATTAGAGCCGGTGATTCCTATTACTTTTACACTAAACTTTGTTCTATAGTATTTTGCAAAATCCTGGAGAGTTTTTATTGTATCCTTTACAAGAATAGTTGAGAGTTGCCTGCCCGACGACTTGCAGGCGGGAGAGTTGAGAGTTGCCTGCCCGACGACTTGCAGGCGGGAGAGTTGAGAAACAACTACTGCAACTGCACCATTTTTAACTGCGTTTTTTACGAAATTATGCCCATCGTATTTTTCGCCTTTTATAGCAAAAAAAATATCGCCTTTATTGGTTGTTCTGGAATCAATAGAAACACCTGATACGACAATTTTTTTATTTCCGGACAAATGTCCTTTTATTATTTTTGTGATTTTTGTTATTTTGATTTTTTCCATATTTCAGATACAATCTGAGATACTGTTTCTTTATCACTATATGGTATTTTTATTTCACCAATAATTTGATAATTTTCGTGCCCTTTCCCAGCTATCAAAATAATATCGTCAGGTCCACATAACGAAATCGCTTTTTTGATTGCTTCAGTTCGTTCTATTATAACCTCATAATTTTTGCATTTGATTCGTTGTAGACCGATTTCTATATCAAGTATTATTCTTTCTGGTTTTTCCGTGCGTGGATTATCGGATGTAATAATTGTATAATCAGACAATCGACCTGAGAGTTCGCCCATCAGCGGTCTTTTTGAGCGGTCGCGGTCGCCGCCACAGCCAAATACTGTGATTATTTTTCTATGTTTTATTGTTCTCGCGGTTTGAATAAGATTTCCCAACGCATCAGGTGTATGTGCATAATCAACAATCACCGTAAATGGCTGACCAGCATCAACTGTTTCAAACCTGCCTGGGACTGTTTCAAATTGTTCAATTCCTTTTACAATTTTTTCTAACGGGATGTTCTGCCAGTACGCACAGCTAACCGCTGCGAGTATATTATAGACATTATGTCTCCCAATCAGTTTCGTTTTAATTTTTTCTCTTATTTTCTCTTTTTTTTCTCTTCTTTCGTTTTTAATACAGATATTAAATTCAGTTTGATTTTTTAAGAGCGTGATATCGGTAGCACGGATATCTGCTTCAGATTTTATCCCGTAAGTCACAATGTTGGTGCCAGCAATTTGCTTGTTTGATAATTCTTTTCCTGCAGGGTCATCTAGATTCAGCACAGCGAATTTTGGTGATTTTTGGGATTCAGCCAAAAATTTTTCAAACAGTAAAAACTTCGCTTTCTTGTAAGCATCCATTGTTTTATGATAGTCCAGATGGTCTCTTGTCAGATTGGTGAATATAGCGACATCACAATTTAATCCAGCAATTCTATTCTGAGCGAGCCCGTGTGATGAAACCTCTATTGCAACACCATCAGCAGACAGGGTTTTCATTCTGGCTAAAAGCTCGTGTAAATCACACGACTGCGGTGTTGTGGTCACTGCAGGAATATCAAAATCACCAAATTCGTAAGAAATAGTACCAATCACTCCAAGTTTTATATCAGCATGTTGAAATATCTTTTCTAACAGATAGGTTATTGTAGTTTTGCCGTTAGTACCCGTGACTGCGAATACTTTCATTTTTTGTGATGGCTCATTGTAAAAACGGGCTGAAATCTTACCAAACATTTCCGAAATGGTTTCAGTAGAACAACAAAGATAAGTTGCATTACTATTTGCCAGAGTTCTATCGTCAGTAAGTATTGCAATCGCACCTTTATCAATCGCATCTTTTATATATTTTTTGCCATCTTCTTTTGTGCCACTTAATGCTGCAAAAAGATAATTTTTGAATAACACCTTTCTGGAATCGCAAGTAATACCTGCAATTTCTTTATCAGTATTACCAATTATATCTATATTAAAATTACTCATTAGTTCAGAAAGTTTCATTGTTTTTTACTGAGATTAAAAATTACCGGCTACCAGTTTCTTTTCGGGCTGTATACCCAGATACTGAAGAATCCCTACAGCAATCTGTCTGAAAATAGGTGCGGCAACTGATGAAGCCCAGTAATCACTTTTGGGCTCATCCACTACAACAAGAATCGTTACCTTAGGTACATCTGACGGCAGAAAGCCAGCAAAAAGAGATACATATTTGGAGTGAGAATATTTTTTAAGTTGTTTATCATATTTTTGTGCAGTGCCTGTTTTACCGGCAACTTTTAGATTACTAATTCTTGCGTTAGTGCCTGTGCCGTAGTCCACAACAGCTTCAAGCATTTTTTTTAGTGTTGAAGCAGTCTGCGGTGAAATTACCCGTCTTATTTTAACAGGTTCCAGGAACTGTATTTTTTTATTATTCTTAACAACTGATGTGACGATTTTTGGCTCTAACAGAATCCCGCCATTTGCGATTGCAGAATACGCATTAACAATCTGTAATGCAGTAGCGGATATTTCCTGACCGAACGAAATCATCTCACAGGAAACACCCGACCACTTACCCGGTGAAATGAGTCGGCCTTCTGTTTCGCCCGGCAGTTCAATTCCGGTATTTGTTCCAAACCCAAACGCACGAGCATACTGCCAGAGGTTATACTTGCCTATTTCCCGACTGAGTTTTGCAAAACCGATATTGGATGAGTATGCGAATATTTCTTCAAATGAGAGCAGCCCATATTTTTCATGGTCATGAATAGTAACGTCTTTGGCGATTTTGTAGGAACCGTTTTCACAGAAGAATTGTTCTTTGATAACTTCAGGATGTTTTTCTATAGCAGCAGCAGTAGTAACAATTTTGAATACACTGCCTGGTTCAAATGCATCATTGATTGCTGGGTTTTTTAACATTTTTGGCAGAATTTTTTTGTTGGGGTCATATGCTGGAATTGTCGCCATCGCAAGTATTTCGCCTGTATACGGATTCTGGATTATGCAAGTAAGCGATTTGGCAGAATTAGTTTGCTGTGCTTTTTTAAGTATACTCTCTGCCACATATTGAAAACGGCTGTCAATAGTTAAAACAACATACCCTCTGTTTTCGTCAGCAATTCTATTATTATCTAACAGTATTTCTCTACCCTTGCCATCTTTCTGTACTACATATCTGTTGGATTCACCTGTGAGAAAACTATTAAACTGATATTCTATACCGGATAAACCGTTATTATCCATACCCGCTATACCGACTACATAATTTGCAAGCGAGTTTTCAGGATAGAATCTTAACTCTTCTTTCTCAAAATAGACACCTGGCAAATTTTTAGATTTAATTTTAAAGACCTCTTCAGGCAGAAGTTTTCTTTTTACTAAAACCGATTTTTTATTACCGTTTTTCTGCTGAATTTTTGATAAGAACTCAGGAACCGACATGCCACAATACTCTAAGATAAAATCAGCATCTATCTTTTCCTTTTTGCTTTTATCTATTTCAATATAACAGGATTCTACCGGCATACTTGTGGCAAGAACAGTCATTCGTCTATCATAGATGTTGCCCCTTAACGGGTATGTTTTTTTTATCTTTTTAGATTGTTTAGCAACCTCTTTAGAAAAAAAATTGTTATTAACAATCTGTATCTGAAATAAACGAAACCCTATTGTTATGAAAACAACAAGTATCCCCAAAAAAATAATTACTATTCTGTTTCTTATGGCTTTCATTCTTTTATTACTATAATATCAGATGGTTTCGGTTTTACCAAACCTCTTTTTTTAGCGATTTCTTCAAGATTATTCATTGCAGTAATATTCATTATTTTCATTGTGAGTAGTTTATTTTCGTCTGTTAAGGTTAGAATTCTGTCATTTATTTCACTTGTCTTGTATGCAAGTTTTTTTTCTGCATTTTTCTGCCAAACATAAAAAGAACCAAGCAGCACAACTATAAATGCCCATTTGAAATATCGGGCTGAATGGTTTCTATTGTCTACTCTGTGAACTCTCATCTTTTTTCAATAATTCTAAGTTGCGCAGACCTTGAACGCGGATTCAAGAATATCTCATTTGCAGACGGAAAAACAGGTTTTTTTACAACAAGTTTGATTAGCTGGTTTCGTTCGGCATCTCTAAAAATATTTTTTAATAGCCGGTGCTCAATTGAGTGATACGATAATACAACAATCCGTCCACCTGATGAAACCAACTTTATCGCAGAACTGATTCCTTTTTTGATATTATCCAGTTCATTATTGACGGCAATTCTTAATGCCTGAAATGTTTTTGTTGCAAAATGAATCCTCCCCCCCTTTTTGTTATGATACCATACAGGTGTTGCAGTTTTTATAACTTCTATCAGTTCTTTTGTGGTCTCTATCTTTTTTTTCAACCGATACCTGCAGATACCATCTGCTATTTTTTCTGCAAACTGTTCATCTGCAAACTCTTTTAGTATCCCTTGCAACTCTTTTTTAGAATAACTATTTATAACCTCTTTTGCAGTAAGCAGGTTGTCTTTATTGTATCTCATATCAAGCGGTGCTGCAAAATTAAAACTGAATCCCCTGGTTCTATCTTCAATCTGTAAAAACGAGAAGCCCAAATCAAAAAGGAAACCATCAATATTTTTGATTCCAGTTTTTTTTACAACGCTGTTAAGATTAGCAAAGTTTTCGCAAATCCATTTTGTATTTTTATACCGGCTAAATTTCTCTCTGTAATACTTAACTGTTTCGCAATCCCAGTCCAGCAAAAAAAGTTTGCCTCTTTCAGAAAGTTTCTTAACTATCTCAATAGAATGCCCACCACTACCAAATGTGCAATCAATATATGTTCCATCGTTTTTTATACTCAAATAATGTAAAACCTCTTTAAGCATTACAGGAATGTGATTTACCATTTATAATTCTAACGCAGTTGAATGCTTGGCAAATAATTTCCCGGATAATTTGGTGTATTTTTCCCAGACAGATTTTGACCAGATTTCTATTCTGCTTGAAACACCTATTATTACAACATCGTTTTTGATTTTGGCATACCGTCGTAAATTGAACGGTATCAAAATTCTGCCCTGTTTATCAATTTTTACCTCTGTGGCACCAGAGAGCCATATTCGCTTAAATGCTCTTTCTTCTGACTTATCTTTGAAAGGCAAAGTGTCCAATTTGTTTTCAAGTTTTTCCCACCTGTCTTGCGGATAAATATAAAGACATTCATCAAGTCCGATTGTTATTATTAACCGATTTGATCGTCTGAATCTGGCAGGGATAAACACCCTGTTTTTAGAATCAATTGAGTAGTTATAAAGCCCCACAAACATATATTATCACCATTAACCACAATTATGGATTATTCCCCACTTTTCACCACTTCTTATTAGTATAAATTATTTAGAGCAATTTGTCAAGTACTTTTTGTGAAATTTTTATTTTTTGAATACGGAGTAAGATAGGATAGTAGAAATAGTAGGTTATGCGGAAGGGGGCATGTAAGCCGGATTCTGTTTACAACGCAGATTACCGCTGATAACATCTGTGGTCGTCTGCGTTTATGGAATCATTTTTCTGGGTCCGATATTACTATCGGAATCAAGCGGTCAACATTCGGAATAAACTGGTGTGAATAACACCTTTCCCATTTTGGACCTTGCTCCGGGTGGGGTTTACCTTTTGATATGTTGCCATATCAGAATGTGAGCTCTTACCTCACAATTTCACCTTCACCTAAACGCTGATTAACGCTGATTACTACGCAGATTTACGCCAATTTTTTTTCTGCGGTTATCCGCGTTCTTATCCGCGATTATCTGCGTTATGGTTGTATATTTTCTGTGGTACTTTCCCTGTCCCGATGCTACATCGGGACGATGGCTGTTAGCCATCACCCTGTTCATAATGGAGTCCGGACTTTCCTCCCCCCGATGAACATCGGGGAGTGATTCCTCAGCCCCCTTCTACATTGTGATTGTTTTGATACAAAATTCGCTGACAGTTGTTACACACAACCAATTCGTTACCTTTTCGTACTTCATCAATAATATGGAGAGGTAAATTTCTGTGACACCCACCACAGGAGTTATTATTTACAATTGGTACAACTGCTAATCCTTTCTTATTTTTTCTTATATTTTCATATTTTCCTGCTATATGTGCGGGCAAATTATCCAATCTGGTTTTTCGTTCGTTTGTAAAATTAGCAATGTTATCGTTTGTTTTTTTTAATTCCTCGTCCGCAGATATTTTTCTATCATTAAACTCTTTTTCCAGTTTCAGATATTCATTTTGCAAATCTTTTATTTCTCTTGAAAGTCTTTCTTCATTCTCCATTATGGATAATAATTCATCTTCTATTTTAAGTTTTTGTGATCTACAATTTTCTATTTCAGTTAACAGTGCTTTGTATGCCTCGTTTGTTTTAACAGCATTTAGTTCCATATTGTGCTTTTTGAGCTTATCGTCAAGTGTGGTTATTTCTATTTCTTTCTCTTTCTTTGATACAGCGCTGTTTGACAGTTCTTTCTTCAGAGTTTCAATTTGTTCTTTTTCTTTTTTCAATGTCTCTTGCAACGTATTTAGTTCATTATCAATTTTCTGTATATTATTGTTTGCTTCATCTACTTTGGAATCAACATCCTGAAGTTCTATAAGTTTTAGAAGTTGTTCATTCATAGGTTCATTACTGTTTTAATTTTACAAAATTATTTCTAACCTGTCAAGAAATTAATTTACGTTTCATTGCACAAAAAGAGCCACACATTGAACAGACTTCTTTATTTTTAGCAGAGCACCGTTTTTCAAATTCAGACGGGTCTATTGATAGTTTTTTCTGTTTTTTCCAGTTGAAGTTTTTTCTTGCTTTAGAAAGTTCGTAATCAACTCTGATAGCATTTTTGTTCCCTCTTGCGATTCGTGCGCAGTGAGCGGCAATCCTTGAAGCAATTACTCCATTTTTAACATCCTCTATAGTAGGCAGAGCCAGATGTTCAGCAGGTGTTACATAACATAAAAAATCGGCACCATAATAGCCCGCCAAAGCACCACCGATTGCGGCGGTAATATGGTCATATCCTGGTGCAATATCTGTCGTTAACGGTCCTAAAACATAAAAAGGCGCGTTGTGACAGTATTTTTTTTCAAGGAGCACATTTTTTTCTATATTGTTTATTGGAATATGACCCGGACCTTCTATCATCGTCTGCACATTTCGTTTTAACGCATATCTTTGTAACTCACCAAGTATTTTTAGTTCTTCAATTTGTGCAAGGTCAGTATTATCCGCAATACAACCCGGTCTTAGACCATCGCCAAGTGAAATGACAGCATCATATTTTTTTACGATTTTCAACAGGTTATCAAAATTTTCATAAAGCGGATTTTCTTTTTTGTTATGCAGCATCCATTCTGCAAGAAATGCACCACCACGAGAAACGATTCCAATAAGCCGTTTTTTCTTTTTAAGAATTTCAAGCGCTTTAAGTGTTATACCACAATGCACTGTGATGAAATCAACACCATCTGCAAGTTGACTTTCTATTTCATAGAACATTTGCTCTATACTTATCGTCGGGAATTTTTTTCTTTTTTTTGATGCCTGGCAAACCAATGCATAAATAGGAACCGTCCCTACGGGTACTGTTGAGTGTTTTATTATTGTTCGTCTTATCTGTGCAACATCCCCACCTGTTGATAAATCCATTACCGTATCCGCACCGTATTTTATTGCAGTAAAAAGTTTTTGTTTTTCATATAAGACATTACAACTCAACGGCGATGTACCAATGTTAGCATTGACTTTTATTTTAAGTTTTTTTCCAATACCGACAAGTCGGAAGTTGGAAGTCAGAAGTCGGAAGTCGTTTTTTAAAATGACAATCGTTCCGTCGGCAACACCTTTTCTGATAAAATCAACGGAAACCTGCTCGTGTTTTGCAACTTCCCACATTTCCTTTGTGACAACATTTTTTCTTGCCGATTCTATCTGTCTCATTTTAGTAACTTCGCAATTTTTTGTTCTATATCGTAGATTCCGAACCTGATTTTTTTGAATTCGTTGCCAGCATTCGCAGAAATTGTTTTAGAAAATTCTTCAAGCACTCTTAAAGATTCTTCTACCCGTTTTATATTTGAGAACACAACAGAAAAAGCGTTTTTTTTGCGTGATTCTTTTGTTTTACGAAAAATATCACTTTCAGAATTACGGGATAGAACCAACTGAGGATAGATTCTTCTGGCAATTTTATCAATTTGATGTCTTAATCTTTTTATTTCTGACGATAATTTTGTTTCTTCAAGCACAAACCTTGCAAAGTCTTCAACAACCCGCAATCCCTCTTTTGTCCTGTTCAGGTTGGCATCAATAATTCGCAGTATTTTTTTATTCATATATTTTTAAGTTTTTGTATGATTCCAGTCGTAGAATATCCTTTTACAAGCGGGATTCTTACAACCTTTTTGGCAAACTCGCTACCGACGATTTTTTCTTCTTTCCAGTCAGCACCTTTTACAAGAATATCAGGTTTGATTTTTTTGATAAGATTGTATGGTGTTGGTTGCGAAAATTTTAGTATGAAATCAACTGAAGAAACTGCTGATAGAATTTGTGCTCGTTCATTTTCAGGTATTATGGGACGCTTATTGCCTTTAATTTTTTTTACTGATTTATCCGAATTTAAGCCTACAACTAAAATATCACCCAATGATTTCGCCTTTTTAAGAAGCCGAATATGTCCTATGTGTAAAATATCAAAACAGCCATTCGTAAAGACAATTTTTTTGTTGGCTTTTTTAAGTTGTAAAACAATTTTTGCAATCTGGCTTATAGATTTTAACTTGTTCATTTTTTGATTTCAATACTTCTAACAATTTTTTATTATACAAAAATCCTAAAAAATTGCAAATAAAAAATGGCTGGTCTGAACCCAACCATTTCCTTGTTTGTTATTGTGAACCCCGTATGTGTCATTCCCGCGAAACTTGTCCTCGCGAAAGCGGGGAGCGGGAATCCCTGTTTTCACAGGGACGGCGTCTACGGGATAAACTCTGCGAAACAATCTCGTTTCAAAAAATAGAAAACATTGAAAAAACTGAACCTATCCCTTTTTTCTAATTCAACAAATTAAATACCGTCTTCTAACGCCCATTGATACTTTTAGAATTTTTTTTCTAAGGCAAGTGAGATACTTGATTTTTGGAAATTTGGGTTCAATACTAAAGCAACATCTTTGTTTTTATTGAGTTGATAGGAATAAGGTTCTAAACCATATTTTGCATTTATCGCTGATGCAGCGAGCGGTGCATGTATCATATCTATCAAATGAATTCCACAATCTATTGCTAATAAAATATACCCAATGTCATCGTATGGACAATAAGAATAATACCTATAGTAGTATTCTTTAGTATAATAATCATAATAACGATAATACTCATACTCCACAGTCGTCAAACACGCTATCGCTGCAACTGTAAGTCCGCTTTCTATTATGGAATATGCTAACCCCAACCCCCATTGGCCGTTATAAAAATGTCCGGCACCGGCTAGAAAAAACGACCAGAAAAATGCCGCTGTTGGGGACCTGTATTTTCTTAATTTGCCATCTTTAGTTTGAGATGCTTGTCTTATTCCCTGCCGTTGTTGGTAACCAACCCTTTGGGATGAAATTTTCAATCCAACAAGTCGGCGTGCTAAATTTTTAGCGATCGTTTTTAGTGCTATGGCAGTGGCTGCTTCGTCGTCATATGAAGCGATAATTTTGCCGGTTTCTACATCTACAAGATTTACTGTTATATAAAAAGTATCCATCAGTTTAGACAAGTTGCCGACAACCATTTTTTTGACATTTAAAAGTTTACCAATCTGAACCGCGCATTCTGATTCTGTGCAACCTGTTTGCTGAAATGCTGCTTCCGCAAGAATCTTGTCCATATTCGCCTTCTCAATAACAGTATAGAATCCAATTCCTACCAGTTCGGTCCTCAAGAAGTCAGCAACAATAGATGCATCTGCAGCGGATACATTCTTGCCTGTAAAATCAGCCACTGCGATGTTTGCTTTTTCTTCTTTTTGTGGCATTTTTCTTCGGAATGTCTCTCTTGGTTTTTCAGCAGATACAGTAAATGACCATACAGAAGACGATTCTGACCATCCTTTAGAAGTATACACCGCAACACTCCAGTAATATGTTTTGCCGTTTTTTAATGTATTTTCAGGAACCGTCCAGTACGGATTTCTTATAGTTGACTGCGTAATTATTTCAGTTCCGTCCTCATCAGGATAAATCTCAATACTGTATTGTGATGCATATATATTCTTTTTCCATGATAATGTCGGTTGTGTTGTAGTAACTGTTTCGCCATCAGCAGGACTGATGAGAGCAGGTATGGTCGACCTGAAAAACGGCTATAAACACTGTTTTTTTGATACGGCTCGTCGGAACCACTATAAAATATATTTGCAAATTCATTCAAATCAAAGGTTTGACCTTTGAAATTGCTCTTTGAATTTTGAAA
>JBFLWK010000026.1 GCA_040757695.1 Elusimicrobiota bacterium | reverse complement strand
ACTGTTGTGGTTATTTGTGCAATAGTAACTGCATTACGCACATTATATGCCTCATCACGTGAAAGTAACACCACAGGACGCTTGCCTATAGGTTTAGGTAAATCCGCCCACCATACTTCATTGCGTTTCATTTCAAATCCTCCTCACGGAATGCTTCTGCGGATAACTTTTCCATTACCTTTATTTGTTGAATATCTTCAGGATTCTTTCGGTATCCAGATTCATACTGTTTGATTAGTTCCTGCTGTTCTACCCAATCCAACCAGAAGCGGATTGCATCGTCAATTAAGGCACTACGACCTATTTTCATTTTACGGCGAATATTTTCTATCTTCTTGTAATCACTTGCTGGCAAACTGATAGCAACCTTGAACGAATTCTGCATTTTAACCACCTCCTTTTCAAGAAAACAAAGTAACCACGAGATTTCACAGATTATCACAAGAAATGTCATTGCGAGCGTAAGCGAGGCAATCTCAAGAATGAGATTCCTCGTTTCACTCGGAATGACAACTTTGTTGTCATCTGTGTAAATCTCGTGTTAATCTTGTGGTTTATTGTTCTTTTATACTTAAGTATAATACATTTCATACTAATTGTCAAGCAGTATTTTTAGCACAATGCATTCTTGGTAATCAATCGTGAATTATTGTGGTTTTCATTTTTTTAATTTCCACGCTAAAGGTGCAACTTGGTTATATCTATTTTTTTCTAATTCTTTTTTTACCTCGTCAAAATCATAACTACCAAAATAG
Organism: Elusimicrobiota bacterium; assembly: GCA_040757695.1. NCBI lineage: Bacteria > Pseudomonadati > Elusimicrobiota > Elusimicrobiota bacterium. The sequence goes on along the minus strand of JBFLWK010000026.1, from coordinate 25,554 downwards.
TTTAAGATTATGTAGTTATATTTTTGTTCGCTTATAAATTTTTCTGTCTGTCCATAGATACATTTTACAAATTCAGGGTCACCGCCTGCATAAAACATCGTTTGTGGATAATCCACAAGAACCGTTTCATCGTCAGACCTAATTTTAGCCACATATTTTGCTGAATAAAATGGTGTGGGCTCATAAATTTTAGCATATTTTGAAAAACTGTCAAATTTCTTTAGCCGATTGTATGTTTTAACAATCCCGAATGCTACTGTTGAAACTATCAAGAAAATAGCAAACTGTTTTTTCTTTATTCCCCCTCCCCCTTTCAAAAGTTCAACTGCTCCAATTCCAGCAACCACACAAAAACCATAAAGTGCAGGATAATCATAATAAGCATTTTTTAGGTATGCTTTGGGGAATGGGACTAAAAGGAGAAACCACGGTATGATGAATGCGATTAAAAATAAATGTCTTTTCCAATCACGGATAATAAAAAATCCGCCGATGATAACTAATATAGAAATAAAAATACCTAAATGTTCTGATGTTATGCACGGTGTTTTAACTAATGCTTTCAACAAATAATGCCAAGACCACTCAGAGATTCTTGTGAAATAATCAACCGTTTGTGAAACTTTTTTTAATGAAGAATAGATTATCCATATAAAAGCAGGAATTAACGAAATAAAGGAAGCACTAATAAATTTTAATATTTTTTTAGTAAGGTTGTTACTTAAAAGAATTACAGCTACCGAAAAATATCCAAGTATTGCTGGAAATTTTGTGAATACAGAGAAACCGGCAAACAAAAATGTCAGAAAATAATAACCCGTTTTTAATTTTTTGTTGTAACTGATTGCAAAATAGATACTTAATAAAAGAAAAAACAGAAACTGACTTTCAAGTTGCAAATTCCGAGAAAAATAGACAATCCCGTGAGCAGCTGAAGCAAACAAGGTAGACAGATATGCTGTTCTGTCATCGTATAGTTTTTTGATTATGAGGAAGAATATATAAATTGATAAAATACTGAATATTAAATTAGGCAGCCGACCAGCCCATTCAGTAATACCAAAAATTTTAAATGAAAGATATACTATCCAAGAAAAAAGCGGTGTGGCTGTATAATCCTCGCCTAAATCATTCATTTGTCTGAAAAAACCGTACTTATCAAAATTTGTTGCAGTCATTGCATAATGACCTTCATTCCATGCATGATAACCGCAAAATGGCTGAAATATAATTGGGAATCTCAGACAAAAAGCATAAAATAAAATTATTAAAATCAGATATTTTTTCATTTTAGTTTTTTTCTAAAAAAATAATTGGTAATTTATTATCTACTTCCTGTCTAATAACCCGATAGCCGTTTCCGTCTATTGTTATGTTTTTCTGATACGGTAATAACTTTTTCCCGAGCAACACAATTTTATTCAGCGATTGAACATATTTTGAATAAGATTGGTTTCGGACAAAATCATTCTGTTGAGGTGTTATAATAATTTTTTCCTGACTTAAGAAGGTAAGATAATATGCGAGCCAGTAGTCGGCGTATCCACCTTTAATTTTTGTCTCGTTCAATAGGTGGATAAGATGTTTATACGGATGCGGTGATTGATGTAATTCCCAAGTTTTAGTAATTGCAAGAATACTGTTGCCCAGATACACACATAAAAGGATTCCAGCCAGCAAATAACTGAATTTTTTTAATCTTTCCAGTATCCAGGATATTGCTAACGACACAGAAATATAAATTGGCAACAGATACCTTGAGGCATCAGGGTCAGCCCACCGTATACACACAATACCCAAAAGAATAGTAGCCACAGACAATGCAACAATTGGATAAAATGCTGGCACAGATGTTCCATTAAGAATTTTTCTTCTATAAGATATCCAAAATTTATAAAACAATACCAATAAACCGGCAAAAACAAGAATTAACGATGGATTTGTAAGTAATGTGATTTCACTTGAACCGGTAATTTGCGGGATTAATTTTGTAACAACCTGCTGACTGTTTGAAAATAATTCTGGTAGTGTTACAATACCGTCTGGTGAAGAAGGCGGTTTGCCAGTAAAATATCCTACAATAGCAGGCAAGTAACCTATAAAAAATCCAAAAATCAACATTTTACAATATGCATATGACAAAATATTTCTAATTATTTTTATCACCTGATTATGATGTGTTAAAATATACATAATAAACGCCATTTGTAAACTTGACTTAAATATCGGCCAGAAACGCAATTTAACCGCAAGCCCATAAACTGTGCTAACCCAATCGCCATTAAGCCACAAAAAAAATGCAACCAAAAGACTACCGCAGATATAAAAATTAACAAAAATTAAAAACCATTTCAGAACCGAAGGTATCCGTATGTTTTTAAGCAATATCATTTTATTCCATAAAAAAGCCAAATCTAATTTTTTTATATTTTTGACAAGTAATAGCAGATGATTTAAGTCCAATCGCAAAACCAGCAGATGCAAACCAATTGCCAGCCAGAATAGGAAACGGTGTCAGACTTGAAATTTTCAAACTTGTTTGACAATGATAATAGATTTCGTAGCAAGATGAAATGACACACTGATTCTCGGAATGGCAATTCATATAAGAACCTGTCCCAAACTCTGCCCCGACGCAGGGCAAAGACAGGGTTGTTTCCACCAGAGAGAAGTAGTCGTGGTCACAATGACAAAATGGCTGGGTTGGTGACGGTCATTTTTTTATTGCAATTTTTTTGAGATTTTGTATAATTTAATTAAGGAAAAATGGGAAAACAGGTAAAATGGAAAAAGAAGAATCCTAAATTATGAAAATACCGCTGAATTGGCTGAAAGAATTTGTTGATATAGATGTTTCCGTTGAAGAACTTGCTCATCGGCTTACTATGGCAGGGATAGAAACGCAGCCGGTAAAAAGTGTCTCTGTTGATAATAATGTTATAGTCGCAAAAATTCTTAAAATTGACAAACATCCAAATGCGGATAAACTTACTGTTTGCAATGTTACCGATGGCATAAATAATTATAATATCGTATGCGGTGCTAAAAATATCAAAATTGGCGATATTGTGCCATTGGCAAAAGTAGGTGCAAAACTGCCTGAAGTTGAGATAAAAAAAGCAGTTATTCGGGGTGTTGCTTCTGACGGGATGTTGTGTTCTGCTAATGAACTTAAGGTTGGTGAAGATGCTTCTGGTATTTTAATCCTGCCTGAGAATATTCAACTCGGTATAACATTCAATGAGTATCTGAATAACATTTCAGCAATTGAGACGGAAATTACAATAAACCGTGGGGATTGTTTATCTGTATTCGGTATAGCAAGAGAGAGTTCTGCGATATTCAATAAACAGTTAAAGAAAGAGATTAAAATTTGTAATATCATTCCAAAAGAAATTTTTCCAGTAGTAGTTGAAAACATATCTGACTGTCCGAGATATACGGGAATCATCATAAAAAATGTAAAAATGAACCACTCGCCACAGTGGATTATTGACCGTCTTAAAACTTGTGGATTACGATCGGTGAACAATGTGGTTGATATTACAAATTATATTCTGCTTGAATACGGACAGCCACTTCATGCGTTTGATTTAGATAAAATAGTGAATAAAATTATAGTTCGTAATGCTATAAAGGGTGAAAAGATTTTGGCGCTTGATAATAAAGAGTATTTGCTTGACGCTGAAATGCTTGTTATTGCTGATGAAAAAGCGCCTGTAGCAATTGCGGGTGTCATTGGCGGTGAATCAACATCCGTTACTGAAAATACAAAAAATATTTTTCTTGAATCTGCTTGTTTTGACCCAATCTCAATAAGAAAGACATCAAAAAAATTAGCACTCTCTACCGATTCTTCCGTTAGGTTTATCAGAGAGATTGATATAAGAAATGTGCTAAATATTAGTATGCTCGCAGCAGAAATGATTCAAAAAACAGCAGGTGGCAAGATTGCTGATAATGTGGTTGATATATATCCCAATTCACGAAAAGAAACAAAAATAGAACTCGATACAAAAAAAGTCAATAAGGTTTTAGGCGCTGAAATTTCAACCGACGAAATAAAAAAAATTCTGTCCCGCCTTGGTTTCACTTTCTACCTTCTACCTTCTACCTTCTACCTTTCTGTTACCGTTCCCTCTTATCGTAATGATATAAAATATGAAATTGATTTAGTAGAAGAGATAGCACGAATTTATGGTTATGATAAAATAAAAACGGATAACACAATAAAATTCACAACTGGTATTACGGAGAGTCTATCTGAAAAACTGGGTACGAAGATTAGGAATATATTCACATCTGCAGGTTTTTATGAGAACATTAGTTACAATTTTGTTTCAAGAAGCGAATTAGAAAAATTCGGTTTTAATAACAGCATCTGGGAAATCAGCAATCCTGTCTCGTCTGAAGAATCATTCCTGACACCTTCGCTTATTCCACAGATTGTAAGAAATACGGTTAGAAACTTAAACACTGGAAAAAAGGATATAAAAATTTTTGAAATAGGTAAATGTTTTCAAGAACAAGAAAAACTGTTTCTTACTGTCGGTATCACAGGAAATATAATTAACTGGTGGCAACAAAAATCAGTTTCAGTTGATTTCTATTTTGTAAAAGGGCTTGTAGAAACACTGCTTAAGGAAGTCGGGATCAAGAACTGGACTATTGAAAAAGTAAAAGGGGGGGGAGGGTGGAGGGGAACAACCAGTAAAATCTTTCATCATAGTAAGTCAGCAGAAATTTTGGTTAGCGATACTAGTGTCGGTCATTTCGGTCTTCTCCATTCCGGCATATTAGAATTTTATGATATTAAAGATGAACTGTATATAATAGAGATTGATTTAGAAACACTTACAAGTTATATAAATTTTGATAAGAACTATTTTCAAATACCTAAATTCCCGTCGGTAGAACGCGATATTTCAATAGAGGTATCACAAAAATTTCATTCAACTGAAATACAGAATACAATCAAAAGAACTGCAGATACAACTCTGGCAAAAATAGATGTAATTGATTTTTATACTGGCAAACAAATTCAGGACGGCTATAAATCACTAACTTTCCGACTCACTTTTAGACATCCTGATAGAACACTCAAAGATGAAGAAGTGAATAAAATGATACAAAAAATTATTTCAGAACTTACAAAAGTTTTTAATGCAAAAATTAGATAGGGAAGGGTGGGGGGCTTGACAGAATAATTTTTTTTTGTATAATTTAAACTGATGGATAAAATCAGTAGCAGGTTCAGTTTAGTAAAAGAACGGCTTAAAACGATTTCAGCAAGAATGAATGAACTTCGGAAAGAAAACCAGAAACTGAAAGATAAAAACGATGAATTGGTTTCTAAAATGACAGTTTTTGAGGAGGAGATTAAAATGGCAAAAAAATTTGTGAAAGAAAAAGAGATACTAAAAAACAGAGTTGAACATATTATAGAAAATTTAGAACGAGTGAGAATCTAATGGCAAAAGAGCGGGTTCCAATCAAGATATTAGATACTGAAATCATGGTAGAAACAGAGATGGAACCTCTTTTTGTCACTCAACTTGCTGAATATGTCAACAAAAAGTTGGAAGAAGTAAAAATAGAGCAGAAAACCGTTGATACACTGACATTATTAAGACAAACTCTTATTGCATTAGCAGAGGAAATATTCACATTGAGAGAAGAGAAAGAAAATATTAAAACTGAACTGGACAGAAATGTTGATGAAATAATTTTGCATTTAGAATCAGCAGCACGGCTTTGATATTTTAGAACTATACATATTTTCCCTGCGGTGTTGGTGTCAAACGGAGTGTTTTGAGCCTACAAGCACAATTTAGGGAATCTGCGTTCCCACTTAACCGTGGTTATTGGGACAGGATACCCACTTGGTAAATGGTGCTTCAAAAACTTTTTGTTTGCACGGCATTCGTGGGGATTTTTTTTATGGATTTATTTCAAAAAGATAAAATAGAAAAACCTGAACCACTTGCGATAAGGATGTCGCCGAAAACATTTGATGAGTTTTTGGGACAAAAACATATTTTAGCAGAAGGAAAACTTTTAAGACGGGCAATCAGTTCTGATAAACTTTCATCGGTAATTTTTTACGGTCCAGCCGGCTGTGGTAAATCTGCACTTGCAAAAATTATCGCTGGTAGCACCTCGGCAAATTTTATTGAAATCAATGCAGTAACCAGTGGTGTAGAAGAATTGAGAAAAATTATCGCGGATGCAGAACTGCGGAATAAAAAAACTATTCTGCTTGTTGACGAACTCCATCATTTCAACAAATCACAGCAGGACTGCCTTCTGCCTTCTGTTGAAAAAGGAACAATTATCCTAATCGGGATTACGACTGAAAATCCGTATTTTTATATCAACTCAGCCCTTCTTTCACGGTCGTTGATTTTTGAGTTTAAGAAATTAGCAGATACAGATTTAAGAAAAATTATTGAAAAAACTTCAAGAGAATTAAAAATAGACTTTTCAGAAGATGCAATAAAGCATCTGATGAAAAATGCGGAAGGTGATGCGAGACGATTACTCAATGCAATTGAACTCGGGTTCACAACAACAGAAAAAAAGGGTTGGTCAAATGGTATTGTTGAATTCACATTAGATGTTGCCGAAGAATCAATCCAAAAAAAAGTTGTACTCTATGATAAAAAAGGTGACGGACATTATGATACGATTTCAGCATTCATAAAATCAATGCGTAATGGTAAAGAAGATGACGCACTATACTGGCTTGCTAAAATGCTGGTTGCTGGTGAAGACCCAAGATTCATTGTAAGACGGCAGATAATTTTTGCGTCTGAAGATGTTGGGAATGCTGACCCGTTTGCATTAGTATTAGCAACATCCGTACTGAAATCTGTAGAATTTATAGGTATGCCAGAAGCAAAAATACCACTTTCACAACTAACGATATATCTTGCAAGAGCAACGAAATCACGGGAAGCGTATAACAAAATTTTAGAAAGTATTGAAAAAATAAAAACGGAAAAAATTATAGATGTTCCAGAAGAATTAAAAAATAAATAAGTTAAGCCACAGATGAACACAGATAAATACAGAAATGAAATGCAGAAAGTAAGTATCAGAAAAAAAATACTCAAAATCCGAGACAAACTCAGTAAAAAAACTATTGAAAAAAACAGCAAAAAAATTCTGAACAACCTTTTTTCAGTTAAAGAATTTCAGAAGGCAAAAAAGATAATGTTTTATTCAGCTTTCAGAAACGAAATTGAAACATCTGAAATGATTAAAAAAACTTTGGAATTAAAAAAGCAAGTTTTTTTGCCGAAAGTTGTAAAAAACAAAATCGTCCCAGCCCAAATCAAAAATTTAAAACAGTTGGTTCCAGGAAAATTTGGGATTCTTGAGCCACAAGCCACACGACCCACGCTGTTGCGTGGGTGCCCCGAGCCACAAGATACAAGCCAGCTTGATATTGTGATTGTTCCCGGTATTGCTTTTGACAAAAACTGTAATCGGCTCGGATTTGGCAGAGGATATTTTGACAGGCTTTTGAGAAAACAGACTGTGCTAAAAATTGGGCTGGCACATAATTTTCAAATTGTAAGAAGTATTCCGGTTTCAAAGAATGATGTGGTAATGGATATAGTAATTACAGAAAAACAGATTTTTAAAAAAGCAAATGGAGGATTGGGTTATGGATAATATTTTGTTAACTGTTATTGTGGTGGGTATAGGTATCTTTGCAGGCTATTTTGTCAGAATAATTATTGCTAAAAAAAGTTTGAAATCGGCTGAAACGGTTGCCAAAAAAATTATCGCTGCTGCAGAAAAAACTGCTACAGAACGAAAACGAGAAAGCGAGTTGGCAATAAAAGAAGAAATGCAGCGACATCGTCATGAATTTGAAGCACAGACAAAAATCAGGCGACAGGAGCTTTCAAATTTAGAACGGCAGATTCTGCAAAAAGAAGAAAATCTTTACAAACGGTTTGAAGTTGTTGAAAAAAAAGAACGCGAAACTGCAAAAAAAGAATCTGATGTTAATTCAAAATCACGAATAATAGAATTGGAACTTGTAAAACTGAATCAGCAAAAAGACGAGCAAAAAAAAATACTTGAACGAATAGCACAGATGTCCGGTGAGGAAGCCAAAAAGGTTCTTATGAAAATGATGGAAGAAGAAGCTCAAAAGGATGCGGCAGTACTGCTCAAAAAATTTGAACAAGAAACAAGAGAAACTGCTAATAAAAAGGCAAAAGAAATTTTGGCAGTTGCAATTCAGCATTGTGCAAACTCGTATACTCAGGAAATTACTGTGTCAACTGTCCCGCTACCAAACGATGATATGAAAGGTCGCATAATTGGCAGAGAAGGCCGGAATATTCGCGCATTTGAACAGGCGACTGGTGTAGATTTAATTATTGATGATACACCTGATACTATTACTTTGTCCAGTTTTGATGGTATGCGACGAGAAATTGCAAAAATCGCGATGGAACGATTGATGGCGGATGGCAGAATTCATCCGGCAAGGATTGAAGAAGTAGTTAACCAGGTAAAAAAAGAAATGGACGAAAATATAAAATCTGCTGGTGAAGAAGCCGCATTAGAAGTCGGTATTATGAATCTTAAACCTGAAATTATAAAATTACTCGGGAAACTGAAATACAGAACATCATATGGACAGAACCAGTTAGCACATACATTAGAGGTGGCTAATATCGCGGGATATCTCGCTGCAGAGTTAGGTGCTGATGTACGTTTTTGTAAACGAGCGGGGCTTCTACACGATATTGGGAAGGCAGTAGATAAAGATGTGGAAGGAACACATCATCAACTTTCAGCTGATATTGCCAAACAATATGGCGAATCACCAAAAATGATAAATGCTATTTTATCACATCATGAAGGTGTTGTTCAACCGGAATCGGTTGAGGCGTTTATTTTACAGTCAGCAGATGCAATTTCCGCAGCACGACCTGGTGTGAGGCGCGAAACGCTTGAACATTACCTAAAACGAATAGAGCGACTTGAAAAAGTGGCGGAGTCATTTATTGGCGTTGCCAAAAGTTATGCTGTTCAGGCGGGCAGAGAAATAAGAATCCTTGTAGAGCCTGAAGATGTTGATGACATTGCAGCTAACCAACTTGCTCAGGATATCGCAAAAAAAATAGAAACGGAACTGGAATATCCGGGACAGATTAAGGTAACCGTTATTAGAGAAACAAGGTATCAGGAAGTTGCAAAATAGAATATATGAATATATTATTTATTGGCGATATAATAGGTTCGCCAGGCAGAAAAAAAATAAGCAAAATACTGCCTGAAATAAAACAAAACTACTCTATTGACTTCACAATTACTAATGGTGAAAATTCAGCAGGCGGTACAGGTATTGTAAAAAAGTCAGTTGACGAAATTTTATCAGCAGGCGTTGATGTCATTACACTTGGCAACCATTCTTTTGATAGAAAAGAATTTACCGAGATAATAGATATGCCATGTGTTGTAAGACCTGCAAACTATCCGGAAAATGTGCCCGGTAAAGGTTTTTGTGTAATAAACAATATCGCAGTTGTGAATCTGTTAGGTAGATTCAATATGCCACTTGTGGACTGCCCGTTCCGAAGTGCTGACAGGGTGTTAGAAAAACTGTCAACTGTCAACCCTCAACCATCAACTATTATCGTTGATTTCCATGCAGAACTTACTTCTGAAAAACAGGCAATGGGTTATTATTTGGACGGTCGGGTGAGTGTTGTGCTCGGAACACATACTCATATTCAAACAGCAGATGAAAAAATCCTATCAAATGGGACTGGATATATTACTGATATCGGAATGGTCGGTTCTGCGGACTCTGTAATTGGTGTTGAGAAATCAGATGTGCTTAAAAGGTTTTTAACCGCAATGCCAACAAAATTCCAAGTTGCAAAGGATAATATCGTATTCAATGGAGTTGTTTTGACTGTAAATAAGCATACTGGTAAATGTGAAAAAATTGACCGACTCGTAATAAAATGAACAACAAACATAAGAAAATACTACAAGCAGTAATTCTGGGATATATTGAAACAGGCAAACCAATTGCTTCAAAATATGTATCAGAAAAATATGGCGGGCTGGGATATTCTGCAAGTTCAATCCGAAACTTTATGGCACAACTTGAAAAAGATGGTTATCTAAAATCACTCCATAAATCATCCGGTAAACTTCCTACAAACAAGGGCTGGCGATTCTATATAAATGACCTGATAGAAACACAGCAAACGATTCTTAAAAAGAAAGAAGAACTAAATAACAACTATACCCAGCAGATAAGAAATTGTAATTCGGCGTTGTTAGATTTATCAAAACTATTTTTTTATATTCTGAAACATTCCAACTATAATCTATTGCCTGATTTGAAAAAAACAACTTTCCGAGAACTCATATTAAGCTATGTTGGTAAAAAAACTGTTTCAGGAACCGTTCTGGCAGATACCGGCGTTGTTAAACAATTCTTAATCAAAACCCAAAAACCTGTTCGGCAGGATTTTTTAGATGCAGTCAGCAATTTGCTTAATATGGTAGTCAAGGGAGTTGCTCTGTCAGATATAAAAAATTTAATAACTACAAAAAAAGAATTGTTCAATAAAGATTTGGGAGAAAAGTTCAGTTTTGTTTTGCAGAATCTTAACTCTTTTTTTGATTTTGAAAATATTACTGGAACCGAAGAAACCAATAATGCATCAAAAATAAGTGAACTACTCAACAGAACAGAGGAAACTGCCAAACAAACCACGCAGACATAGAAACACAAAGATTACCACTGATAAATCTGTGGTAATCTGCGTTTTTCATCTGCGTAATCTGTGTTAAAAAAATGAGTGAAAATAAGAATACCGAAGATATTTACAGAGAAGCAAAAATTGCAGAACTTGAAATACTGAAACAATCTGTTGACGAACAGAAAAAAAAGGCAGAAAGTTATTATGAACAACTTTTGCGGCTTAAAGCTGATTTTGAGAATTACAGGAAACGGGTTGAGAAAGAGAAAAAGATATTTTTTGAGAATGGTAAAAATTCAACCTTGCTTGAACTGATTGATGTTTTTGAGACGGTAAAACTGGCAAAAAGTATGATTGAGAAATCAAACAATCATGAATCGGTTCAAGAGGGTTTGCATCATATAGAAAAGAAACTTGAAGATATATTAAAACAACATAATGTTACGCAGATAAAAACAATAGGCGAAAAATTTAATCCGCTGTTCCACGAAGTTGTCGGTGTAATAGAAAAAGTGGCTGACGGGAACGAGTGTGCGGAAGATTCTAAAGATGGTATTATTTTAGAGGAACTAAAATCGGGCTATAAAATAGGCGAAAATGTTCTGAAACCCGCAATGGTTAAAATATCTAAACAAACAAATGACCACGAATTAACAACCAAATGACCACAAAGAAATTCGTGGTAATTCGGTTTTTGATTTGTGGTAATTCGTTTGTGAGCGAAGCGAATAGGAGGTAGGAAATGGCAAAAATTATTGGGATTGATTTAGGAACTTCAAATTCAGCAGCCGCAATTATGGAAGCGGGCAAAGCAACAATTATTCCATCTGCAGAAGGTATGACGCTCGGTGGCAAAGCATTCCCGAGTTATGTTGCATTCACAAAAGATGGGCAGTTGATTGTTGGCGAGCCGGCACGACGCCAGGCAGTTGCAAATCCTGACGGAACAATTATGGCTGCAAAACGAAAAATGGGAACCGACCACAAGTATAAAATTTTTGGTAAAGAATATGCACCTCAGCAGATTTCAGCATTCATCTTACAAAAAATTAAACGAGATGCAGCAGCATTTCTGGGCGGTAGTGTTGATAGAGCGGTAATCACCGTGCCTGCATATTTTAATGATAATCAGCGACAGGCAACAAAAGATGCCGGCGAAATCGCAGGGCTAAAAGTAGAACGAATCATCAACGAGCCAACCGCCGCATGTCTCGCCTACGGGGTTGACAAGAAAGGTAAAGACGAAAAAATACTGGTGTTTGATTTTGGCGGTGGAACGCTTGATGTTACAATAATGGATTTCGGTGGCGGCGTATTTGAGGTGAAATCAACATCAGGCGATACACAACTCGGCGGAACGGATATGGATAATGCACTCATTGACTATATCGCATCAGAGTTTAAAAAGGATACAGGAATTGATTTACGAACTGATAAAATGGCAACACAGCGACTGAAAGAGGCAGCTGAAAAAGCGAAAATAGAACTATCAAATGTCTTAGAAACAGATATCAATCTGCCATTTATCACAGCCGATGCAGCAGGACCCAAACATCTTACAATGAAACTGACCCGTGCGAAACTGGAAGCAATCGTAGGACCTATTATTGAACGCTGCAGACATTCTGTAGAACAGTCGTTTTCTGACGCAAAACTGACTGCAAACGATATTACCCGAATTATCCTTGTCGGCGGGCCTACAAGAATGCCATCAGTCCAGAAATTTGTTGAGGATTTGGTTGGTAAAAAAGTAGAACGCGGTATTGACCCGATGGAATGCGTCGCTATTGGCGCTGCAATACAAGCAGGTGTTCTAACCGGTGAAGTAAAAGACATACTGCTACTGGATGTAACACCACTTTCGCTCGGTGTTGAGACACTCGGTAGCGTGATGACACGGCTGATTGATAGAAATACCACGATACCAACTAAAAAATCGCAGATATTTTCAACCGCTGCGGATAACCAACCCGCTGTAACTATAAATGTTCTGCAAGGTGAACGCCCGATGGCATCTGATAATGTTTCGTTAGGCAGGTTTGACCTCGTCGGTATTCCACCGGCACCACGCGGTATTCCGCAAATAGAAGTTACATTTGATATAGATGCAAACGGGATATTGCATGTCTCTGCCAAAGACCTCGGAACTGGCAAAGAGCAATCAATAAAAATTACTGCACCGACAAAACTTAATAAAGAAGAGGTTGAAAAAATGGTAAAACAGGCAGAACAATTTGCCGAAGAAGATAAAAAACGGAAAGAAGAAATTGAAATAAAAAATGAAACTGATGCAGTAATATATTCTGCTGAAAAATCGTTAAAAGAACACGGTGATAAAGTATCAGCAGATGAACGGCTCAAAATTGAACGAGCGATTTCAGACGCAAAAGAGGCGTTAAAAACAAATGATATCTCAAAAATCAAAAAAGCAAAAGATGATGTTTTAACCGCTTCACATAAACTTGCCGAAGAAATATATAAAGAAGCAACAAAGAAACAAAAGACAGAGACGAGTGACGAGGAACGAGCAACAGAGGAGAAACCAAAAGAGGAAAAACAGGAAGAACCAAAAGAAAAAAAACGAGACGATGTTATAGATGCAGATTATAAGGAAGAAAAGTAATACAAATTGCCACAAATAAAATACCAAATTATTGTAAATATTTGTAGTAATTTGGCTGTTGATTTGCTTAATTTGTATATGAGCGAGGCGAATGACAAAACGCGATTACTATGAAGTGCTTGGTGTTTCTAAAAACGCATCTGCTGACGAGATAAAAAAGGCATACAGAAACCTCGCATTGCAATTCCATCCTGATAGAGTTCCTGCAGATAAAAAGAAAGAAGCTGAAGAAAAATTTAAAGAAATTTCAGAAGCATATGCTGTTCTATCTGATACTGAAAAACGCCAACTTTACGACCAGTACGGACACGCAGGGATAGATGGCAGATACAGTTATGAAGATATTTTCAGAAGTGCTGATTTTTCAGGGTTTGAAGATATTTTTGCACAAACCGGTTTTGGCGATATTTTTGGCGATATTTTTGATATTTTTGGTGGTGGAAGAGGATTTTCTACAAGAACCCGCCGGTCTGTATCAACAAAAGGCGATGATTTAGAATATCATCTGACAATCACACTTGAAGATGCCTACAAAGGTTGTGAAAAAACAGTAGATATCTATCATACACAAACCTGCGGTATCTGTAAGGGTAGTGGTGCAAAACCAGGCACATCAAAAAAAACCTGCTCTACTTGTAAAGGTGCAGGTGTTATCAGATATTCACGCGGTTTTTTTTCACTACAGCAGACCTGTACAAAATGTGGCGGCAGTGGTGAAATAGTCGGTACACCTTGTAGTGAATGTTCAGGCAGAGGAAAGATTAAAAAACAATCCAGAATTACTGTAAAAATTCCTGCTGGGGTTGATACTGGAAATACTATCAGAGTGAAAGGGAAAGGTGAAGCAGGTGAACGAGGCGGGCTATCTGGTGATTTGTATATTGTTATCCGCGTTTTGCCACATAAAATTTTTAAACGAGACCGAAACGATATATATGTTGAAGTTCCTATTGGGTTTGCAACTGCTTGTTTGGGCGGCGAAATAACCGTTCCAACACTTGATGGTAATGTATCTATGAAAATACCAGCACAGACACCATCAAACAAGGTTTTTCGGCTTAAAGGAAAAGGTGTACCTGCAGTAAATTCGTCTAATCGTGGTGATGAATATGTAAAGGTTTTTATCGCCCCACCTGAAAACTTAACAAACCGCCAGAAAGAACTACTCAAAGAGTTTGCCCAAATATCAGGTGAAAAACTAGACGAAGGATTTTTCAGAAAAATATTTAAATAAACGTTCTCACGTTAGCGAGAACGTGGGAAGTTAATGCATAGATTTTTTGTTGAAAACATACTGGGCGATAGCGTTGTAATTTCAGGTAGCGAAGCACATCATCTAAAAAATGTATTACGAAAAAAAACAGGTGATGTGGTTTTTTTATTTGACGGTAAAGGCAACGAATATGAGGCAAAGATTGTAGCCCCCGACTTAAGTCGGGGGTTAAGAAATGGCGAGATTGAGTTAGAACTAATTACAAAAATAAAAAAGGATGCAGAACCAAAAATAAAAATTAATCTCTATCAATCAATCCCAAGAGGCAAAAAATTTGAGTTCATAATAGAAAAAACAACCGAACTCGGTGTAGCAAAAATAATCCCCATAATTTCTGAGAGAACCGTTCCAAATGTAGTTGCAGGGTTGAATCCCGCTAAACACATCCGTTGGCAGAAAATTGCGCTCGCCGCCGCAAAACAATGCGGCAGAACAATTATCCCTGAAATCTCTGTAATCACAGATTTTGAATCTGCTGTTAAATTCGTGTTTCTAAATTCATCTGAATCGCTTTCTTTAATTCTATGGGAGTGCGAACAAAAAACTACACTCAAACAAATCATTAAAATCTGCAATCTGCAATCTGCAATCTGCAATCTGTTTGTCGGTCCCGAAGGTGGCTTTTCAAACCTTGAAATAAAACTCGCCAGAAAAAACAAAGTAATTCCCGTCTCACTCGGTAAAAGAATCCTTCGTACCGAAACCGCCCCAATAGTTGTAATAGCAAATATTTTATACGAATTGAATGAAAAAAAATAAAATCCGCTTGACGAAATTTAAAATTTTAATACAATTAGATATGAATCCCTGTCTTGACAAATCTGTCTAATTTTAATAAAATCTTTGTTAATGAAAATACATTTTAAGACATTTGGCTGTAAGGTGAATCAGTGTGAAACAAATGAGATGATACACAAGATTTTAAGTGCTGGGCTGTCGCTTTCAGATAAGCCTGAAACTGCAGATATTATTATTATAAATTCTTGTACTGTAACCTCAAAAGCAGACCGCAAAACAAACCAGTATTTGCGAAAATGTTTGCAACTTAATCCGACTGCAAGAATTTATGTAACCGGCTGTTGTGTTGATAGAATTAAATCCGAACAAAAACCGAACAAATGTTCGGAAATGCCAGAAACCGAACAAGTGTTCGGAAATGATAGAAACCGAACAAATGTTCGGTTTTTCAACAATTCTGAAAAACAGAATATTTGTAGCATACTTGGTATTTCTTTACCTTTTACCTTTTACCTTCTACCTTCTCCCTTTACCAATCACACTCGTGCGTTTGTAAAAATACAAGATGGTTGTAATGGGAGATGCACATATTGTATTGTGCCTAAAGTGAGACCTAAATTATTATCTAAAAATCCAGAAGATATAATTTCAGAAATTAAAAATTATATATCAGCAGGACACAAAGAAATTGTATTATGTGGAATAAGGTTAGGGAAATACAGATATGAGATGGACGATAGGAGATGGGAGTTAACGGTTTTGATAAAAGAATTAGAAAAAATTAAATGGCTTTATCGTATCAGATTATCGTCTATAGAACTCAATGATATAACAAATGATTTAATTGAACATATGGCAACATCAAAAAAACTCTGTCAGCATCTGCATATACCTTTACAATCAGGTGATAATAAAATTTTAGCAGATATGCGAAGGTGTTATACAGCACAAGAATTTTTCAACAAACTTCAGGAAATCCGAAAAAAAGTGCCTGATATTGGTATCACAACTGATGTGATTATTGGCTATCCACTGGATACAGATGAAACACTTGAAAACACATACAATTTTGTCAAGAAATGTCAGTTTTCGCGTTTGCATATTTTTAAGTATTCCAAAAGACCAGGAACAGCAGCTTCCAAAATTGATAAAGCATGCTTGCCGGTTTTGATTAAAAAATGGGCAGCAAAAATGAAAAAACTGGATTTACAACTTCGTCACACTTTTCTGAAAAAGTTTTCAGGCAAAAAACTGCAGGTTCTTACTGAAACTAATGGCTACGGATACACATCAAATTATATTCATCTAAAACTTCCAAAATCTATACCATCTAACGAGCTTGTGTATTGTGCGCAATAAAAAACTGATAACGATTATTTTTTTTATGTTTCTAAATTTTATGCTAACATTGATTATCGGACTTGGATATTTTAAGTTTGTCAGTAATCATCCGTTAGAAATACTTTTCACAATTTTCGCGTATCTTTCCAACAGTTTAACAATTTATATTTTGATATTTGTTGTTCTTATAGTTTTTTATCTTCTGAGGTTACCAAAAATTATTTTTGTACTTTTATTTTTTATTATTAATCTGTTAGTTTTTATTGATGTTAGTATCTACAAAATTTTTAGATTTCATATTAACGGGCTTGTATTGAATACAGTTTTTACAAAAGGTGGCTGGGAATCGCTGGAATTTAGTTATTCTACAAAATTGTTTCTTGCGGGTGTTATTATTTTTTTGTTTCTACTTGAATTTTTTATGTATAACTATCTTGCGAAACCTATCTCAACAAGCGTGTATTCTATCAAAAAAAAATATGTTTTTTTAGTGTTGATTCTTGTGGTATTGATTATTGGTATTGATAAAGGATTTTATGCCTGTGCCGATTTGAAAAACATTCCATATATTACACGGCATCTAAAATTATTTCCGTTATATCAGCCGCTTACAATAAAAAAATTCGCCCAGAAATATCTTCATTTAAAAATAGACAAACCTGTTATGCTTGTGTTGGATAAAAAATACTCAGGTCTTAATTATCCCAAGAAAAAACTTGAATTTTACAGAACCCACAAGCCACTGCCAAATATAATCTGGCTTTTTAGCGATTCCTACAGATATGATATGCTGAACAAGGATATTACTCCGAATATCCATAAATTCAGCAAGAATTCGTTAGTTTTTGAGAATCATTACAGTGGTGGCAATTGCACAAGGTTCGGTATCTTTTCAGTGTTTTATGGTCTTCATGGATATTACTGGAACACTATACTGGCAGAAAGGCAATCGCCTGTCTTTATTGACTCGCTTATAGAGTTAGGCTATGATTTTCAAATACTTTCAGCCAGCAAACTCACTTTTCCTGAATTTGATAAAACCTGTTTTGTTAGAATTCCGGCTGCGAAAATAAATGATGAGCCAGTAGGCAAAACGAAAAACGAAAAAGATTTTGCGATTACCGAATCGTTTATAAAATATCTTAACCATCCACGAAGTCCATTTTTTGCATTTTTATTTTTTGACAGCCCGCATGGCAGTTATGATTTCCCGGCTAATTTTGAGAAATTTAAGCCGACGGTTCCTGCATTTAATTATCTTCTGCTAAACAAAGAAAATGTACTGCCTGTTTTTAACAGATACAAAAACGCAAATTATTATGTTGATTCACTCATAAATAAAATAATCGTTCAACTGAAAAAACAAAATCTACTTAAAAATACTATTATTTTGATAACTGCGGACCATGGCGAGGCATTTTTTGAGAAAGGTTTCTATGGGCACAATCATGGATTTTGTGAAGAGCAGGTAAAAGTTCCGTTAGTTTTGTATATACCCGGCTTGAAACCTCAAAAATATAAGAAACTAACCAGCCACCAAGATATAGTACCTGCATTGTTATCAGTGCTGGGCTGTAAAAATCTGTCCAGCGATTACTGCAACGGGATTTCACTCTTGAATATTCCAGAACGGGAATTTGTTGTATCAGCGACATGGGATGAAATGGCGGTTATTGATAAGCGGTTCACAATTGTTTTGCCGATAGAAACATATAATATTTCAGGTATCAAAATTTACGATACTGGCTACAAAGAAATTCTGGATAAGACAGATACTGAATACTCAATACGCCGTTTAATAAAATTCCAGAAAGAAATTACAAATTTTATGAAGTAGTAGATATCGCTGATTTCTGCTGATTTGTCATTCCCGAATGTCCCTGTCGGGAATCTACGCCTTTAATGGATTCCCAATAGAACCATTTGGGAATGACACTTTGTGTCATCTGCGTTTTTACAAAAAAAGTACTTGACAAAATGCAAAAAATTCTTTATAAATATAGCGATGATAGATTGTTTATTTTGTAAGGTAATTGATAAAAAAATTCCTGCCAAACTCGTTGCAGAAACAACCGAGTTAGTTGCGATATGTGATATTAACCCCCAGGCACCGGTTCACATCTTGATAATTCCTAAAAAACATATACCTACATTAAATGGTATTACTGATGCGGATGGTATTATTATTACAAAGGTTCATCTTCTGGCAAAAGATCTTGCCAAACAAGAGGGTATCTCTGAAGATGGTTATAGATTGGTCTTGAATACCAATTCTGATGCTGGTCAGTCAGTTTTTCATATTCACTGGCATCTGTTAGGTGGTAGAACATTGAACTGGCCGCCTGGATAGAGACAATTAAAAATGTAAAATGTAAAATTAAAAATTTTATGTGAAAGATTTTAATAAAACAATCTACCACAATTTTTCATTTTTAATTTTGAATTTTTAATTGATATTATAAGAAAGGTGGTGTTAACATTGGCGAATGTAAAGGTTAGAGAGGGCGAATCTATTGAAGAAGCGCTACGAAGATTCAAGCGTGAATGTGAACGTGATGGAATCTTATCTGAAATTAAAAAGCGTGAATTTTACGAAAGCCCATCTTTAAAAAGAAAACGCAAATCTGAGGAAGCAAGACGAAAACTGAGAAGACGGATTTTTTATAGATAGAGAAACGCTGCAGACAGATAAAAGACTGATTCAGACGGGTTGGGATCTGTTTACAATCGTGCTTTTATCCGGTTAAATCGTCCTTTTTGGGAGGCGTAAATTGAAACTAATGGAATTGTATGATTTCATTGTAGGAGAAGGAGTGTTATCAGACCCTAGAGGTTTGGAGACAGTAAAAAAAGGACTATCAGTCCAGCAACAGAAATACAACAAATTAGATGATGAAAAAAAATCAGAGTTTGATTTGGAGACATTGAAAAATCCCTATAAAGATACACGGATATTGAATGGCACAGGTGCTGAAGAAATAAAAACGCTTTTGGTTGGGATTGATATTGATGTTGGCGAGCTTCTTCTTGCAGTGTATTTGAAACAAACCGGCAAACCGGTTGATTTAGTTTTATCACATCATCCTTCTGGCTATGCATATGCAAATTTTTATGAGGTAATGGGGATGCAGGCAGAAATTCTTGAAAAATACGGTGTTCCAATAAATATTGCGGAAGGACTTTTAGCAAAAAGAACAAAGGAAGTTTTCAGAAAAGTACTGCCAATAAATCATACAAGAGCAGTAGATACAGCAAAATTATTAGGGATTCCTTTTATGTGTGCACACACTGTTGCAGATAATCATGTCACAAAATATTTGCAGGACACTTTTGATACTACAAAACCGTATTTTGTTGGCGATGTAGTAAAAACATTAAAAACGATTCCTGAATATAAGAATTCAATTACAGAAGCGGTAGGACCTAAAATAATCGTCGGCAGTGAAGAGAATCGTGCTGGAAAGATTTTTGTAGATATGACTGGCGGGACTGAAGGTGCGGTTGAATTTCTAGAAAAATTATCGCTTGCTGGTGTTGGTACAATTGTCGCGATGCATATGTCTGAAGAGCATATCAAAACCGCCGAAAAATCAAACATCAATGTAGTAGTTGCAGGTCATATATCAAGCGATACCCTTGGACTGAATTTGCTTTTGGATAAAGTAGAAAACAAATTCGGTCCTACTTACTTCATACCCTGTTCAGGTTTCCGACGAGTAAAACACAGCGAATAAAACTCAAAATCCAAAAATTTATAATATGCCAATACCGGAAGCAACAATACAAAATATTTTAAGTTCCTGTAATATCGTAGAAATTGTTGAAGAATATGTTCGGCTTGTGAAATCTGGCAGGAATTTTAAGGCAAGATGTCCTTTCCATAACGAAAAAACACCTTCCTTTTATGTAAGTCCTGAGCGACAAATTTTTCATTGTTTTGGCTGTAATACCGGCGGTAATGCAGTTGGCTTTGTGATGAAAATAGAGGGGCTTACATATCCCGAAGCACTCAGGAAACTCGCCCAAAGATATAAAATAGTAATCAAAGAAGAATACTGGGCTTTTGATGATAGACTATCAAAAGAAAAAGAACAGATTTACAAAATTTTAGAAGAAGTTGCGCAGTTCTATCAACGGTATCTTAATGAAAGAGCGCCTGCTAATATCAAAGATTGGCTAAAAAAAAGAGGACTATCTAATAAGACAATAGAAAAATTTCGTATTGGTTATGCACCACAGAAACCCCAAATACTGTTCAATGCCGCTGTTAAAAAGGGCTATTCACCAGAAATACTATCAAAAGCGGGAATTGTATCAAATGATAAGGATTTTTTCTATAATAGAATAATTTTTCCTATTTTTGATATCACAGGACGAGTAATTGCATTTGGTGGCAGAGTTTTAGACGATGATAGTGCGGTTGAAAGTGTTCAACCAAAGTACTTGAACTCACCAGAAACAATTGTATATTCAAAAAGCAGAATACTCTATGGACTTAATTTTGCTGGTAAGCCGATAAGAGAAAAAGATTCTGTTGTAATCCTTGAGGGATATATTGATGTAATCGTCTGTCATCAGTTTGGTATTTCTAATACAGTGGCAACACTTGGGACATCTTTTACAGCACAGCATTCTGCACTTCTAAAAAGATATACTGATAATATAATGATCGCATTTGACCCGGATACTGCCGGCAGAGCATCTGCCTTGCGTTCTTGTGAGGTTTTACTCGCAGATGATTTGAATGTACAGGTTGCACAACTGCCGGAAGGTAAAGATAGCGACGAAATACTTTTGGCAGATGGTGCAGAGAAACTAAAAAGTATCTTTAATAACTCAAAATCGTATGTAGATTTTATTATTAACGAGAAATCTGCTGTGATAGATATTAAAACTGCAGAAGGCAAAAAAAATATCGCAAAATCAGTTCTGCCTGTTATCTCAAAAATCCCCAATGCGATTGTTAAATCAGAATATATTAAAAAACTTGCTGAATGGCTTAATGTAAAAGAGGAATTTCTTACGGTTGAACTGGCTAAAATCAAACCAGGGAGATATGAAACAAAACCGGATAGCTCGTCCGCCATAAAGGAGATTAACATAACGGAAAAACAACTTATGCTATTATTGGTTCGTGATATAAAATTAGTTGATTTATTCCCGGTTGATTTTCAGTATGATTTCAGTAATGAAGAAATAAAAAAAATTTTTGATTTGCTTTTAACTTTAAGGAAAAAAGGACAAACATCTACAACACCAGCAGAAATTGTAGAATTAGCCGGTGGCTCGGAGCTTATAGCAGGTATTCTAATGGATGACTGCAATATTGCGGAAGCTGAAAAATTTGTAAAATCGTTTCTACACGCAGTCCAACTTAATACTGATAAAAAAAACTTACAAGCGCTAAAAAAAAATGATATAAAAACCTATATGGAAATTTCCAAAAAAATTAAAGGCTCAAAAAAGTGAATCGCTGATTAAAAAAATGATTGACGAAAAAGAGATAAAAGATTTAATTGAACACGGCCGTCAGACGGGTTATCTAACCTATTCTGAGATTTTTGACCATTTGCCATTTATTGATATGAGTGTAAATGAGATGGATGACTTCTTTATAACATTGACTGATATGGGTATAAATATTATAGAGAAACAGTCAGAGGAAGTAATCGCTGAAAAGCAACCACCTATCAGTGATGAGGAAGAAGCAATCCGATTAAAAATGGAAGACCCTGTTAGAATGTATCTTACAGAGATGGGGAAATCTCAACTTTTAGAACGAAAAGAAGAATTACAACTGACAAAGAGCATCTGGGAAAAAAAGAAAGCGCTCAAATTGATTGTCCTGGACTCACCAGTTGCATTAAAAGAGATAAAAAACTGGGAAGTGCTTTTATCAACAAGCGCCGCATCACCACGCGAGTTTATGCCTCGTGGGAAAAAAACTGACGCTACATTAAGAAATATGCAACGTAGAATGATAGAAGCATCAAAATATATAGATAAAATACAGACCAAGATAAATTTTCTTAAAAAGAAAAAGAAACTAAAAAGTTACAAAAAAAATTTAACAAAACGAGTATCTCTTGAAAATAAAATCAATAATTACAAAAAGGATATAATTAAAAAGATAATAGGACTGAATCTTAACGAAGAAAAATTTGATAAACTTAAATTAAAACTGCTGAATTTTGCAGATAAAATAACTGCTAATAAAAGCATTCCTAATCAGATTCCTAAAAAAAGTAGATTGCCATTAAGCGAAGTGAAACGATTTTACCGTCAAGCAAAAAGAAAAAAAATTACAAACGCAAAATTTCTTAAACTAACCAGATACAAATTCGCAGGGTTTCATAAAATACTGGCTGAAACAAATAATGCTATCAGAAAACTTAACAAGATGCGTAAAAGCGTAAATATTCCGTTAGAAGATATAGAAACAGCGGCTGCAAAAATCAGACAGTTAGAAAAAGAACTGCTATCTGAAAAATCAAAACTTATAAAAGCAAATTTGCGACTTGTGGTTTCAATAGCAAAAAAACATATGTATGCGCCATCACTTTCTTTGCTTGATTTAATTCAGGAAGGTAATCTCGGATTAATAAAAGGTGTAGAAAAATTTGAGTACAAACGGGGTTTCAAATTCTCAACATATGCTACCTGGTGGATAAGACAATCTATCAACAGAGCACTTGCAGACCAGACAAGAACAATTAGAATCCCTGTTCATATGAAAGAAATGGCATCAAAACTTAATAAGTTTCAGCGAAAATATCGTCAGGATTATGGCAGAAGTCCTACTATTGAAGAGTACGCAAAACATCTGAAAATGGCTGTAGATAAAGTAAGAACACTGTTGAGAATTATTCAGGAGCCGCTCTCGCTGTCAACACCATTAAATGACGACGAAGGTTCACGACTTGAAGATTTCATAGAAGATAAAAAACATAAAACACCAGAAAAACATTTGCATTCTGATTTACGATATAGAGAGATAGAAAATGCACTTTCTACACTTGGCGAACGTGAAGCCGAAATTATCAGGCTGCGGTTTGGCGTTGGGTACGGTTATCCATTAACACTGGAAGAAGTTGGAAGAATATTTAATATAACCAGAGAACGAGTTCGCCAGATTGAAGCAAAGGCAATAAGAAAAATGAAACATCCAACCCGTGCTAAAAATCTTGCCGATTATTTAGAGTAACAAGGCAGCTCAAGATTTGCCATAAGGGATAGGTAAGGTCGGTAAAAGCGAAAATTTTTTTGCAGGGCTTGACACCCTATTATTTTTTTGCTAAAATAGTATTAGTAATATAAATATATTACTAATATACAATAAAAATATAGGGGGGTGATGGGATGGACAGAAAACAGGATTTAATGAATGAAATAAGTAAATTAAGGCAAAGGCGGCAATATGCGGAAAGGCGGTGTGAGATGACAGGCAGGATGTTACCAGCCTGTTTAATTTTCCGTGCTCGGATTAAAGGCCAAAGCTCTCTCAAATCTGTAAAAGCAATGGATTCTACTGTGGAATATAAAAGTTACGGTATTTTACCTGTTTCTACAAAGGTAGAAATATCTACAAATATGTTCCCCAAAACGAGATAGAAAATGAAAGAACAAAGTGAAATAGCAAAACAGGAATTAAGAGAAAGGAATCGTCAGTATTTAGTGTGGGAACATTTAACCAGGAACCAGAAGGAAGCAGCCAAAAGGATACTGGCAGGTAACTACGGAATCTTGCAAGATGCAGGCTGGGGTTTTTTAGATAAGTTTATAATTTTTCTAAAAACCGTTGGTTTTTTAGAGGTGCTCAATGTAGACGGAGAAGGATATGTTAGACGGATGATTACGGTAGCCCAACTGTTGCTTACTTATCAGATGAAGATATTAATGGCGAAGCAACCGTTTCAGTTAATAAACCCACAACACTACTTGCTTCTGCTCCAATCTCTCAATCGCTCAATCGTGCAATTTCTGACTTTGTAAAAGGTGAGATATATGTATATCCAAATCCCGCAAAAGGCGGGAAATATCCAACGATACACATAGAGTGTGGTGTTGCCGACAAAGTAGAAATACGAATTTACAACATCGCCGGTGAATTTATACATTCAACAAAGATTACAGAACCGCCACAGGACAGGAACAATGATGGAAAATACGAATACGAATACACTTGGGATGTCTCAGACATTGCCAGTGGCGTGTATATCTACACAATAAGAGCAAAGAAGTTGGGATATTCTGACATAAAAGCACAAGGGAAGTGTGCAATTATCAAGTGAGGTCATTATGAAAAAAATTATAATTTTTGTTTTTGCCTTAACCTTTCTACCCCTCTACCTTTCTACCTTTCTACCTGCCTCATCAAACACTGGTGCAAGTTTCCTCAACATCGGCACATCAGCACGAGCAACATCATTAGGCGGTGCTTATGTAGCAGTAGCAAACGATGCATCCGCAATCAATTACAATCCTGCTGGACTGTCTCAATTAAATAGAAGTGAAATAGTCGGTCAGCACACAGAGTGGATATCTGATATAAGACACGACTTTTTGGCAGGAGCATTCCCATTAAGGAACAGCACAGTCGGGTTCAGCGTGATTTATTTATCACAGGGCAAAATAGAGGGGCGGGATGAAAATAGGAACATAACTAACAGTTTCTCTGCCTACGATACCGCATTGACATTTTCAGTAGCGTAGTCAAAAAAGGTTGCTTAAAAAGCTCTTTGAAATATAATTTATCGTCGGAGAACAAGCACTTTTATAGTAAAATAATGGTGGCGCACGCCATTATTTGACCTATAGGAGGCTTGAAATGC